>JBDTXV010000255.1:0-4396 GCA_040006015.1 Caldimonas sp. | reverse complement strand
GGGCTTGCCCTGCGCCAAAGCCTGCTCGAACAATGCCTTGTCGTAGGCCGATTCGCCCGCGAACGCCGCGGCGGCCAGCGAGGCCAGAAGAACCCCGAGGAACATGGTCCGCAGAGTCGCAATGTTCGTCTTCATCTCGGTGACCTCGATTGCAAAAGTTTCGGAGGACGATTCGTTTCGTGCGCCAACCCCCATGGGGAAACGCCGTTCGAACGTCGTGCGAAAGCTCAAGATAACTGCGCGACCAGCGAATCGAAAGACATATATTTCTTGTGGCGCGAGTAACCTTTTACGGCTCGCAGCGAAATGACATTGCGAAGGCGGCTCGCAAAATAACCAGAATTCCCGGCCCACTTCCAATCGCCTTCGCACCGGTGATCCTTGTTAGAAATCAGCGCGCACACCAACTTGTCGCCATGATCCGTATGGCCGATCATGCTGCGGGTGCGCTCGCCTTGGGCGCCCGGGCGGCCGCGTCCGTGGCGGCCCAGACGGTCCGGGTTGCGGACCACTGCTACGGCTGCACGGCTGGCCAGGGCAGCGGCTGCGGCGGGGCATTGAGCGCGTGAAGGCGGCCGACGCGTTCGAGCAAGGCGCATCCGGCGCGAAGGACGGGCGCGAAGGAAATCCGCGCTGGCGCCGGCCGAAGAAGTTCGACCGCAACCTCGTCGTTATCGGCGCCGGTGCGGCCGGCCTCACGACGTCCTTCATCGCTGCCGCGCTGAAGGCCAAGGTGACGCTGGTCGAGAGCGGCAAGATGGGCGGCGACTGTCTCAACTACGGTTGCGTTCCGTCGAAGGCGCTCCTGCGTTCCGCCAAGCTGGCCCAGCAGATGCGCGGCGCCGCAGCCTACGGACTGGGCGCGGCGGTCCCGAAGATCGACTTCGCCGAGGTGATGGCACGCGTGCACCGGGTCATCGACACGATCGCCCCGCACGACTCGACCGAGCGCTTCACCGCCCTCGGCATCGAGGTGCTGCATGGCCATGCCCGCCTGGTCTCGCCGTGGCTCATCGAGATCGACGACGCCGGCGCGAAGCGAACGATCAGCACGCGCAGCATCGTCGTCGCGACGGGGTCGCGGCCGCGGATCGCGGACATTCCTGGCCTGGACGGATCGAGCTGCCTCACATCGGACAACGTCTGGGACCTCACCGCTCTGCCCCGGCGGCTGCTCGTGCTCGGCGGCGGCGCCATCGGCTGCGAGATGGCGCAGGCCTTCGCGCGCCTCGGCTCGATCGTGACGCAGGTCGAAGCAGGCCCTCGCCTGTTGCCGCACGAGGATGACGACGCCGCATCGCTCGTCGCTGCGGCGCTGCGCACGGAGGGCATCACGGTGCTCACCGGGCACGAGGCAATGCGCTGCGAGCCGACGGGGGATGGCGAGCCTGGTGCTCGTCGCCTGATCGTGAAGGGCGGCGGCCGGGAGCGCGCGATCGAATTCGATGCGATTCTCTGCGCCATCGGTCGGGCGCCGCGCACCGAGGGGTTCGGCCTCGACGAGCTCGGCATCGCGCTCGACGACGACGACAAGTCCGTTGCCGCCGATGCGACGCTGCGCACCCGGTACCCGAACATCTTCGTCTGCGGCGATGTCGCCGGCCCCTATCAGTTCACCCACGTTGCCAGCCACCAGGCTTGGTACGCCGCAGTCAACTCGCTGCTCGGCCCCTTCGGTCGCTTCAGGGTCGACTACCGAGTGATTCCGTGGACGACGTTCACCGACCCTGAAGTCGCGCGCGCCGGACTGTCGGAACGCGAAGCGAAAGAACGCGGTGTGGCCTACGAGCTGACTCGCTTCGACCTCGCCGAGCTCGATCGGGCCGTGACCGACGGAGCCGGACGGGGCTTCATCAAGGTGCTCACTGTCCCGGGCAAGGACCGCATCCTCGGTGTCACGATCGTCGGTGAGCATGCCGGCGACGTGATCGCCGAATTCGTGCTCGCCATGAAGCAGGGGCTCGGTCTCAAGAAAATTCTCGACACGATCCACATCTATCCGACGCTGGCCGAAGCCAACCACTCCGTGGCCGTGGTGTGGCGGCTGGAGCACGCGCCGCAGCGCGTGCTCGCATGGCTCGAGCGGTTCTTTGCCTGGCGGCGCTCGGCATGAGCCGCGTGCTGCAGCGCGAACGGCTCGAAATCCTCCGGCGCTGATCCCATCGAGGCCATCGACATGACGACAAGTCCGACGAGAACGCGCGCCTGGGTTCCGCTCCTGGCAATCGGCTACCTCGCGTCGCTGCTGTGGCTGGAGCGGCGACGGCCGCTGCGCCGCCCCGCGCTTTCGTCCGCCGCGCGGCTCGGCGACAACATCGGCATCGGCATCGGCGCTGCCCTGGTCAGTTCCGCGGTCGAAGGACCGCTGACGAACCGGCTCGCCGGCGTCGTCGAGCGGGCTCGCATCGGAGTCGTCCCCCGACTGCGGCTCGACCCCTTCGGCGAAAGACTGGCAGCGCTGCTGCTGCTCGACTACACCCTCTACCTCTGGCATGTCTTGCTGCACCGGATGCCGGTCCTCTGGAAATGGCACCGCGTGCACCACGCCGACCTCGATCTCGACGTGTCGACGGCTGCGCGCTTCCACGCCGCCGAAATGGCGTGGTCGCTGCCGTGGCGCGCCGCGCAGGTGCTGCTGATCGGCGTCGGTCCGGCAACGCTCGACTTGTGGCGACGACTGACCCTGGCGGAAGTGCTGTTCCATCATGCCAACCTGCGGCTGCCGCACGCCCTGGAGGCCGTGCTGGGGCGCGTCGTCATGACGCCGCGCCTGCACGGCATTCACCATTCCGACGTGCAGGCGCACCAGCAGGCCAATCTCTCGAGCGGGCTCGCCATCTGGGATCTGCTGCACGGCACCGCGATGCGCGACGTGCCGCAGGCATCGATCACGATCGGTCTGCCCGCCGAGAAACTCTGAACCGTGGAGCAGCTACCGCACCGGTTCGGAGAAGCCACGCCCCGACACCGGCAGACCCAGCCGGTGTCGCACCACGATCGTCACGCCGCGGGCGATGCTGCGCCAGATACCGTGATGCAGAAAGCGGCGCGAATCGGTGCTGATGAGCTGCGGCAGCAGCACCGCGCGGGTCAGCGGACGCAAGCGTTCGCAGAAGATCACGTCTTCGAGCATGGGCACCTCGGGGAAGCCGCCGACGCGCTCGAACAGCGTCTTGCGGACGAAGATCGCCTGATCGCCGTAGTAGACCCGCGTCCATCGACACCGAAGGTTGTGCGCCGCAGAGACCAGGCGCAGGCGCCAGTCGGCGGGCGCGAAGCTGTGCGTGAAGGCACCCGCCTGCCACGCCTTGTCAGACGCGCCGTCAAGCAGCTCGATGGCTCCCGGAGCCAGGCGCGTATCGGCGTGCAGGAACAGCAGCGTGTCACCGCGCGCGAGCGCCGCACCGGCGTTCATCTGGCGGCCGCGTCCGCGCGCCGAGCGCAACAGGCGCACCGACGGATCGCCGGCGACGATGTCGGCCGTTGCGTCGTCGCTGCCGCCGTCGACGACGATCAATTCGAACGAGCCGCTTTGCTCCCGAAGCGCTTTCAGGAAGGCCGGCAAAGCCGCCGATTCGTTGAGCACCGGAACGATGACCGAAATCATCGAACGATGATATGACGGGCATTTTCGCAGCGGCGCGACGTCTGGCGCCGTTGTTGGTCGCGGTCGTCGCGTTCGAGGAGATGTCGCGCGATGTGACCCGCCTGCAAAGCGCTATTGCACCGACGCCGGGCCTCGCACGCGCCCTTCTACGGCAGAGCCGCCAGGAGGCCATGCACGCGGCAGTATTTCGAGGAGCGCTTCGACTCACCGGCATTCGTGCCGACTGCCCGCCGCGTCTCGCCACTGGATTGGCGCAAGTTCGCTTGCGTCTGCAAGACGATCTTCGTCGTGGCGATCTGGGGTCCTCGATGCTCGGCCTGCACTGCGTGATGGAAGGCCTTGGCAGCACGGCGCTGCAGCCGCCGGCGGGCGATCTGGGCCGTCTCGGTGATCGTCTCGTGCCGCTGCGCGCTCTCATTCTCGAACAGGAGCTTGCGCACCAGCAACTGGGTGAGCGATGGATCGAGCGCATGGCCGGCGAGCGATCCGAGTTGCGCGTCGCCTGCCAGGTGTACGTGGAGCTCGCCGAGGCAATCGTCGATGCCGGGCTCGATGCGTTCGGTGGCTATTCGGCGGACGAAGCGGCGTACCGCATCGACAGTGCGGCGCACCTCGATCGCATGCGACAGAGGTTCGCATGAGCTTCGCGCAAAGATGGATTCCGTTCAGCCTGGGTTCACACAGGGGCTCGCAAGATGCGCTCACCTTCAACAAGGAGCCATCCATGAAGCGCCTCGTCCTCGTCCCCTTGCTCGCGACCGCAGCCGTCGCGGCGCACGCCCAGACCTA
>JBDTXV010000254.1:0-4398 GCA_040006015.1 Caldimonas sp. | reverse complement strand
GTAGCTGCTGCCGTACAGGTAGCGGCCGTCGCGCGAGAACACGAAGCTCTCCGGCACCGATTGACCGAAACGGTATTCGCTTTTCGGCGCGAGGTTTCCGGCCAGCACCTTGTCCAGTTCCCAGACGCGCAGGAACTGATCGGCGTTGTAGTCGTTGACCGACGCCGACAACAGTCGGCCGTCGGGCGATACGTCGAGGTCGTACGGCACGACGCCGTACGGGAAGGTGTGGACCGGAATCCACGTCGTGTACGGATACGGGATGCGCACCAGTGTCGCGATGCCGGCGTCGTGGCGCACCCCCATCAGCGAACGGTCGGCGGCATTGAACGCGATCTCGCCGATGCGCGCGTCCTCGAGCAGCATCCGCGACGCGCCGGTCTTCACGTCGAGCGCCATCAGGTCGCGCAGCGCGAGGTTGTCGTTGGTGTAGAACGCCGTGCCGCTGGCCGGGTCGAACGCGAACGAGGCGACCCGGTACAGCATCGCCCGCTTGATGTCGGCGAGCCGCTTCAGGCTGCCGTCGCGCGTGCTCAACGCGCCGATGTGCTCGACCACGCCCGGATAGCGGAACGCGCCGTAGAGGATGCCGTTGGCTTCGTCGTAGTAGGTGCGCGAGATCGAGCCGAGCGGGCTGCCGCGCAGCGCCTGGTACGGCGTGATCGGGTGCTCGCGCACGTTGGCGAGATTGCGTCGCTGGAACACGTGCTCGAACGCGATCCAGTCCTGCCAGCCCTGCTCGAGCGGAATTCCGAAGACGCGCCGGAACTGGTCCGCGTAATGGCGCTCGCTGGCGTCGTCGCGGCGCAGCCAGGCGACGACCTTCTCGGGCGAGTACGCGTAGGCGAGCCACGTGAAGAACCGGGTGCCGTACAGATAGGCGTTCGCACCGACCTGGAAATCGACCAGCACGCCGCGCGACGCGAGGCCGAGCGGGTCGTAGAAATGCGCGTCGTCGCGCACCATCGCGCGGAACACCATCTCGTCGTAGCCGCCCTGGGCGCGGCCGAGGCCGCCGCCCATCCACGTCTCCATGAACACCGCGCTGCCTTCGAGATACCAGCGCGGCACCGTGTAGCGCGGCACCGTCAGATAAGCGTAGAGCAGCGACTCCGGATTGGCCGATTGCGGCGCGACCTTGCCGAGAAGGAGGGTGCGCCAGAACCGGTCGACGCTTGCGGTTGTGTCGCTGCTCGCGACGTGGACGAGCTCATGATTCATCAGCGAGTACAGCCGCTCGCTTGCCGGGAAGGTTTCGAACGCGAGCGACAGCGGCTCGATGTCGAGGAAGATGGTATTGCGCGGCGCGGCCCACGCGGCGCCGCTGCCGTAGTCCGAGAAGTCCTTCAGCAGCACCCCGGTGCGCTGCGTCGGCGCCCATCCGAATGTCCGCTTCTGCCACCGATGCGAATTAGTGAACGTGCGCACTGCATGCGGCACGAGGTGGCCAAGCTCGTCGAAATAGATCAGTTGCAGATCAGGCGTCTCCACGTACGACATGCCGAGCGGGCTGGTGCTTTCCACGGCAACGCTCGAGCCCGCAAGCCAGGCAAAGAGCAGACATACCCAACGAAGCCGCATGCCGCGTTCCTCCCGAGCCACTTTTGGACTGCGAGAGGATAAGCGTCGGCAGCCCAAAAGAAAACCGCCGGTACTCGGCCGGCGGTTTGCGGGTTCGACAAGCTGCGCTTATCGGGTAATGCCTTGCGCCGAGGTGCCGGCGGCGCTCTTGGCTGCATCTGCAGCCCCGCTCTTGGCAGCATCGGCCGCTCCGTTCTTCGCAGCGTCCGCGGCTCCGTTCTTCGCAGCGTCAGCGGCTCCGTTCTTCGCAGCGTCCGCGGCTCCGTTCTTCGCAGCGTCTGCGGCTCCGTTCTTCGCAGCGTCAGCGGCTCCGTTGGCCGCCGACGAATCGGTTGCGGGTGCTGTCTGCAACGTCGTCTGCGTCTTGATCTTCTGGTCGAGCTTCACATCCGCAGCGCTGGGCTGCTCAGCCCGATAGCGCTGCGCGGGCACGATCGTGCCGGTGACGTTCTCTCCCTTCGGCGGAATGTCGAACCCGTACTGCGCGACCAGCGCGACGGCCACTGCGGCGACAGCGCCACCGATCCAGATCTTGCGGTTGGCAAGAGGCCGGCGTGTCGGGTTGTTGATGTTTTCGATTCCCATGGTTTTCTCCGAGTGGAACGTTCGACTGCTGGTCGCCTGATATCCCGGAAACGAACTCCGGGCTCCCGATAACGTCTGCCCAAATACACCTGGGCGGGTGAAAAGTTGGCGCAGGCCGTGCGGGCGGGGGGCGCGCTCGGGCAGCGCTGCCAGCACCGCGGCGACGAGTCCTTCCGGCGGATGCGCGCGCGGCACCCGGCCTAGCTGATCGAACATGCGCTGCCATTCGCCGAACTCGGCCCTTCTCGTGGCATCCGCGGCGAGAACGGCCTCCAGCGCGAGCACATCGTCGGCACCGGCTTCGCCGTCGAGCACGGCATGCATCAATTCAGTTGCGGCGGAATGTTTCATCTCAGTGCACCCGCAAATCTTTGAGCAGCTCGCGCAAGCGTTGCCGGGCCTCGAATAGGCGCGACTTCACCGTCTTCTCGTCGAGCTCGAGAATCTGCCCGATCTCTTCGTAGCTGCATTCGGAAAAATGGCGCAGCATGATCACGGTCCGGTCGTTGGTCGACATTGTCATCAACGTGCTGCGGATGCGACTCGAGATCTCGAGCTCGCCGAGCCGGGCTTCCGGTGTGTCGTGTTCGGGGCCGGCGACGTCGAGCTCTTCGTCGAACTCGTCGGTGCGGCCATTGCGGCGCAACAGGTTGAGCGATTCGTTGACCGCGATCCGGTAGATCCAGCTGAAGAACTTGTACCGCGGGTCGTAATCATCGATGCGCTCCATCACCTTAAGGAACACGATCTGGGCGACGTCGTTGGCATCTTCGGCCTTCCGAACCACCCAGTACGACGCGTTGTAGATCGGCCGCTGGTAGCGGATCACCAGTTCGGTGAACGCGCCCCGGTCTCCCTGGCGGAACCTCTCCAACAGCGCCTCGTCACTGTCCTCGTCCACGAATTACACGCCGCGAGCCGAAAGGTTGGTCAGAAAATCTGGCGGGCGGATTCGATCTCGAAGATCTGGTCGAATCCGGAGTACTCCAGGATGTCCTGCAGGTGGCGGCCGACGCCGGCGAGGCGAAGCTTTCCGGTCGCCGCGAGCAGTCGCTTCTGCGTCTTCAGCAGCACGCCGAGCCCGGCGCTGGAGATGTATTCGAGACGCGAGCAGTCGAGTGTCACGAGCCCGTCGACCCGATCTAGGAAGGCCTGCGCCGCGGGCGACTGCGCGGCGTCGAGCCGGCCTGCCATCACGACGGCACCGTTGCCGTCTCGCTCAATCGTCAGCATCGTCTTCTCCGAGTGGGGCGACCTGTGCGCCGGGCGCCGTGATGGGCGCCGTCTTCCGAAACGTGATCCGGCTCTGCCGGTCCTCCTGCCGATATTCGTATTCGATCGAATCCACCATCCGCCGAATCAGATGCAGGCCGAGACCGCCGGGACGGCGCTGCTCGATCGGCAGCGTCGTGTCCACCGCGGGTGCCTGCGTGACGTCGAACGGTTCGGCCCCCCGGTCCGCCAACGTCGCCTCGACGCCGCCGGCCAAGGGCCGCAACTCGATCTGCACGTCGGCGTCGCCGCGACTGTACTTGATCATGTTCGTGAAGAGCTCTTCGAGCACGAAGTCGACGCTCGGCAGCAGCCCAGGATCGATGCCGTGGCGAGCGAACGCCTCGGCGCTGAACTCGAAGATCCGGGCCAGCGAATCGACGCTGCGGGCGAAGCTTCGCACGGTGCTCATCACGCGCCTTCGCGACAGACCAGGACCAGCGTCATGTCGTCCTCCTGCGCAGCGCCCGCGGTGAACGTGCGGACCGCATCGAGCAGGACCGCGCCGAGCTTGCTCATGCTTTCGCCGCGATGCTCGGCGACCAGTTGCTCGACCCGCTCTTCACCGAACGCGACTCCGGCGGGATCGGTGCATTCGTAGAAGCCGTCCGAGAGAAGCACCAGCGCGTCGCCGGGTGCGAAGTCGAGCGTCGCTGCCGGTCGCGGCGCCGGAAGCTTCATCGCGCCGAGCGGAAAGCTGGTCGGCTTGTGGCGTGTGCACCGGCATTGCGCGGCATGGAAATGAAGAATCGGGCCCTGCCCGCCGCTGATGTAGCGCAGCCGGTGCGTGACGGGGTCGAGCAGTGCGATGAACGCGGTGATGAAGCGGTCGGCGGGCAGCGTTTCGGCGAGTTGGTCGTTGACCTGCGCGAATGCGGCCTCCAGATCGGCGCCGAGGCGCAGCGCCATGCGCAGCATCGCGTGCATCTGCGTCACCGACAGCGCCGGTCCGATGCCGTG
>JBDTXV010000253.1:0-4454 GCA_040006015.1 Caldimonas sp. | reverse complement strand
ATCCGTCGAACATGTTCATCCTGCGCGCCGACGGCACCGTGACGAAGGCCGGCGAGAAGAAAAGCTGGTTCAGCCGCGGTGGCCTCGAGTCGCAGGTGTTGCAGCCGGGCGATGCGCTGATCGTTCCGAACCAGCTCGATTTCGAGACCTGGGGCCGCGCGCTGGTCCGCAACCTGAAGGACTTCTCGCAGATCTTCTCGGGCTTCGGCATCGGCATCGCCGCGATCCACTCGATCAACAACTGATGCCCCCGCGATGAAGAGCAACGACCTCGGTCTTCAGATCGACGCGCCGGTGCCGCCGGCGGGCAACGACCTTCCGACGGTCGGTCTCACCGACCTGTTGACCTGGATCGGCGAAGGCAAGCGCGTCATCGCGACCGTGACGATCGTCGCCGCGATCGCGTCGCTGGCGCTCGCGCTCAATGCGCCATTCATCTACACCGCGCGCACCACGCTGCTCGCCCCGAATCCCCCGCCGTCGGGCGGGTCGGCTGCGCTGGCCGCGCTCGGTTCGCTCGGCGGCCTGGCCGGGGGGCTGGGCGGGAAGTCGCCCGACGAGCTGTATGTCGCGCTGTTGAAGGGCGAGAGCGTCCAGCGCGCGCTGATCGATCGCTTCAAGCTGAAAGAGCACTATCACGTCGAGACGTATGAAACCTTGCGCAAGGTCCTGCCGAGCTTCCTGCGGGTCAGCGCCGACAAGAAAAGCGGCCTGATCACGGTCGAGGTCGACGACGAGTCGCCGAAGTTCGCCGCCGACCTCGCGAACGCCCATGCCGAGGAGGTCGCGAAGGTTCTGGCACGGCTTGCCGTTTCCGAGGCGCAATTGCGCCGCGTGTTCTTCGAGAACCAGCTGAAGGAGACGAAGGAGAACCTGGTCAAGGCCGAGCAGGCGCTGCAGGGCACGCAGGAGAAGTCGGGAATGATCGTGCTCGACAAGCAGGCCGAGGCGCTGATCGGCGGCGCGGCGCAGGTCCGCGCGATGATCTCCCAGCGCGAGGTCGAGCTGAAGGTGCTGCGAACGTCTGCGACCGAGCAGAACCCCGACGTGATGCGGCTCAACTCCGAGTTGCGCGCGCTGCGCGCGGAGCTCGCCCGAATGGAGTCGGCACAAGGCACCGGCAACGGCAGCGCGGTCGAGATGCCGGTCGGCCGGATTCCGGCGGCGGCGATCGACTTCGTGCGCGCGCGCCGCGAGCTCAAGCTGCAGGAGACGCTGCTCGAAGGCATGGTCCGGCAGTACGAGGTGGCCAAGCTCGACGAGGCGAAGGAGGGGTCGATCCTGCAGCAGGTCGATGTCGCTCTCCCGCCCGATCGCAAGTCGAAGCCTTCGCGCGCGTTAATCGTGCTCGTCGGGACCGCGCTCGCGTTCTTCGCCAGCTCGGCGTTCGTCGTATTGCGGCGCTACGGCGCGTTCGTTCGCGAGCGCGACCCCGGCAGCGCGGCGGCATGGACTCGTCTGGCCGGAGCGTGGCGCTGGCGCCGGTCGCGGGGCGCCGCGATCTGAGGTTGCCGACCGAGGTTGCTATCCGCGATCTCGGCCGCAGCGGCCAAGATCCCCGACCGAGGCGCAGAACGCCCGCGCGATCGCCGCAGTCGCACCGCCCGGTTCTCAGTCCTGCGCCACGGCGCCGAGCACGCGCGCGAACACGTCGCTGTCGACGTTGCCGCCGCTGATCGTCACGCCGACCGTCTTGCCGGCCCAGCGCCCGCGTTGCTGCAGCGCGGCCGCGAACGATGCGGCGCCGGCGCCTTCGGCGACGTTGTGGGTGTCGGCGAACAACGCGCGCATCGCAGCGGCGACCTCGTCGTCGGTCACCGCGATCACGTCGTCGACCTCGCGGCGGATCACATCGAGCGCCGCGGCGTCGGGAACGCGGCAGGCCATTCCGTCTGCGAGCTGCGTCGTGACCGGTGCCTCGACGATGCGGCCGGCGCGAAACGAATCGCGGTACGCGGTCGCGTGCGCCGAGACGACGCCGACGATGCGCGTGCGCGCGCCGGTCGCCGCGCGCGCCGCGACGCAGGCGCAAATGCCCGAGCCCTGGCCGATCGGCACGAACACGACATCGGGCGGCTGCCCTGCGGCCGCGGTCGCCTCGAAGAACTCGAGCCAGCAGGTCGCGACGCCGCGCACCAGATCGTCGTGGTACGACGGCACGATGTGCAGCCCGCGGTTCGCGGCGAGCGCGATCGCGTGCTCGCGCGCGGCCTGGAAATCGTCGCCGTGCTCGATCAGCTCGACGCCGAACGCGCGCATCGCGGCGTTCTTCTCGACCGAGTTGCCACGCGGCACGACGATCGTCGCGGCGATGCCGAACGAGCGGGCCGCGAATCCGACCGACTGGCCGTGGTTGCCGCGGGTCGCGCTGACGACGCCCGTGCAGTCGGGCTCGCGTCGGCGCAGTGCATCGAAGTAGACCAGCCCGCCGCGTAGCTTGAATGCGCCGACCGGCGTGTGGTTCTCGTGCTTGACCCAGGCGGCGGCGCCGAGGCGCGCGTCGACGAGAGGCCAGCGCTGCTGCGGCGTCGGCGCCATCGTCGCGCCGACGATGCGGCGCGCAGCCGCGAGCGATTCATGCGTGTACATCTGAGCTTTCCAAACGTGGCGATTCCAGCGTGACGCGGCCGCGCGGCGTCTCGAGCACGGCGCGCAGCGGCGGCGGCGGCGACAATTCAGCGCGCCCAGGCGCGAGCTGCCGTGTCGAATTCGGTGAAGCGCTCGCGTACCCGATCGCAGATCCGAGCGACGGGCGCAGCGCGTCGGGCACGCCGTCGAGCGTCATCTCGGCGAGCGCGATGCCGCTCGGCGGCAGGTTCGCCGACGGATGCACGTCGCCCCATTCGATCAACGTCGGCAGCGCGCCGTCGCAAAGGCGCCGCCCGTCCGCGCGGACGCCGATGTGCCAGCGCAGCAGGCCTTGCGGCGTCTCGCGCTCGGCCGGAAGGACCTCGCCCGGATCGAATCCGGCGAGGCGAAACGCCGCCGCGGCCGCCTCGATGTCGGCGCAGCGCGCGACCCAGTGGATCAGCCGCGGGCCATCCGCGATCGCGCGCTGCAGCGGCGCTTCGTCGAGGCCGAACCAGCGCGGCCGCGCCGGCGCAGGGCCGTCGGGATCGATCGCGATGATCTCGAGATACGCGCGCGGGAATCGCGCCGATCCGATCGAGAAGACGCGGTTGTGGGTGGCCATCCACGCATGCTTGCCGCCGGCGAGGGGCCGCTGGCCGAGCGTCGCGTCGCACCATGCGACGCCGGCCTCGAGCGTCGCCGCCGCGACGACGAGATGATCGAGCACGAGCGCCGGCGCGGCACGCGCGCCCGGGTGCGCAGCGTCGCTCGTCGCATCGAACGGGCCGCCGCTCACAGCGCGACCCGACCTTCGATGCACGCGACGACGTGCCCGCCGATCCAGATGTCGGCGCCGATCCGGTCGACATGGACGCGGCCGGCGCGGCCTAGCGCGGTGCCCTGGCTCGCGACGTAATGCGGCGGCGCGAGGCCGGCGCCGATCAGCCATTGCGCGAGACCGGCGTTCAGGCTGCCGGTCACCGGATCCTCGGGCACGCCGGCGCCGGTGACGAACGCACGCACCTCGAACTGCGCCGGCTCGTCGGCTTCGACACCGGGCCACGGCGCGACGACGCCGACCTCGAGCTCGCGCAGCGCGGCAAAATCGGGCGCCAGCGCGAGCACTTCGGCGCGCGAGCTGAGCATCACCGCGACCCAGCCCGGCCCGTTGTCGACCCACTGCGACGCGCGGATCGCGTCCGGCGCGATGCGCAGGCCGTGCACGATCTGCGCGAGCACCGCCGGTTCGACCGCGCCGCTGCGCACCTGCGGCGGCGCCGCGAACGCGAGCCGCGCGCCGTCGCGGCGGATGCGCACGAGCCCGGCACCGCACTGCTGGACGATCTCGCGGCCGCGCGGCGTGCCGCCGGCCGCGAGCCAGGCGTGGCAGCTGCCGAGCGTCGGATGTCCGGCGAAAGGCAGCTCGCGCGCCGGCGTGAAGATGCGGACGCGGTAATCGGCGCCGGGATCGGTCGGCGCGAGCAGGAACGTCGTCTCGCTGAGGTTGGTCCAGTTGGCGAAGGCCTGCATCCGCGACGCGTCGAGCGTGTCGGCCGCGTGGACCACCGCGAGCGGATTGCCCTGCAGCGGCGTCGCGGTGAAGACGTCGAGTTGGTCGAACCGGTATGTCGTCATCGAGAATGTCCTTTCGGTCGAAGCGCGGAACGGTTCAGCGGCACCGGGGCCGCAGCGGCGCCACATGCGCCGGCATCGAGCGGCCGACGACGACGGTCGCGATCACCGCGAGCGAGAACAGCACCGTCGAGGCCTCGAGCCGCTCGCCGAGCACCGGCACCGCGAACAGCAGCGACAGGAACGGCTGCACCAACTGCACCTGGCTGACGCGCACGGTGCCGCCGAGCGCGAGGCCGCGATACCACGCG
>JBDTXV010000252.1:0-4464 GCA_040006015.1 Caldimonas sp. | reverse complement strand
CGGCGACGCGCGAGCTGAGCTCGGCGATCTTTCTGTATTCGATCAACACCCAGGTTCTCTCGGTGCTGCTGTTCGACAAGAGCGACGAAGGCAATTTCGAGATGCTCGCGGCGATCGGGCTGATCCTGGTCTTCATCACGACGGTGCTGATCCTGATCGGCTTCCGGCTGATGGGGCGCGACTTCATGCTCAGACGGACCGCCGCATGAGCCGGCATCCGGTTCCGATGCACAAGGTGGAATCATGAGCAAGCTGGTGCTGCGCAACGTCGGCAAGACCTTCGGCGACTTCACCGCGGTCGAGGACTTCAACCTGACCCTGCACGAAGGCGAACTGGTCTCGCTGCTCGGTCCGTCCGGCTGCGGCAAGACGACGACGCTGCGGATGATCGCCGGCTTCATGACGCCGACGACCGGCACGATCGAGGTCGACGGCGAAGTGATCTCGTCGCCGACCTCGAGCCTGCCGCCGGAGCGCCGGAAGATGTCGATGATCTTCCAGAGCTACGCGATCTGGCCGAACATGAACGTCGCCGAGAACGTCGGCTTCGGGCTGCAGATCCGCAAGGTCAAGGCCGACGAGATCCGGCGCCGCGTCGACGAGATCCTCGAGGTCGTGCAGCTCGGCGCGTTGCGCGACCGCTATCCGGCGGAGCTGAGCGGCGGCCAGCAGCAACGGGTCGCGCTGGCGCGCTCGATCGTCGTCAAGCCCGCGGTGCTGCTGCTCGACGAGCCGCTGTCGAACCTCGACGCCAACCTGCGCGAGGAGATGCGCTTCGAGATCCGCCGGCTGCACGACGAGTTCAGGATCGCGATGGTCTACGTGACGCACGACCAGGCCGAGGCAATGGTCACGTCGGACCGCATCGCGGTGATGAACAAGGGCCGGGTCGAGCAGATCGACGCGCCGTACGCGCTTTATGGCCGGCCGAAGACGAAGTTCGTCGCCGGCTTCATCGGCCGCACCAATTTCCTCGCCGGCAAGGCCGGCGCCGACGCGGTCCACTTCGGCGGCTTTTCGGTGCCGCGCCCGGCCCTCGAGGCGCACGGTCGGGTCGGCGACGACGTGCAGGTGTCGATCCGCCCGCAAAGCATCCAGCTGCGGCGCGAGCCCGGCGCGGGCGACAACGGCCATTGCTGCGTGCCCGGGCGCGTCGAGCGGCGCGCCTATCTCGGCGAATACTGGGACTACCACGTGACCTTCGACGGCGCGGCCCAGCCGCTGCGGGTCACGACGCGGCCGCAGGACGTGTTCCAGGTCGACGAGCCGGTGTTCATCGACATCGACACGACGCAGCTGACGGTCATCGATTGATTCGCGCGACTGCGCAGACGGACCGGACGCGAATCGCGCCGGCGAACGACACGAAGGAGTAGACGAATGGCGCTGCCGCTCGAAGGCGTGAACGTGCTCGACCTGACCAACGTGATGGCGGGACCGTACTGCAGCATGGTGCTCGGCGACATGGGCGCGAGCGTCGTCAAGATCGAGAACTTCCCCGATGGCGACGCATCGCGGCGCTTCGATCCGAAAGTCAACGACGAGTCGTACTGCTTCGCGGTGCTGAACCGCAGCAAGAAGAGCCTCGCACTGGACATGAAGGACCCGCGCGGAAAGAAGATCCTGCTCGCGCTCGCGGCGAAGGCCGACATCGTGATCGAGAACTTCCGACCCGGCGTCGTCAGGAAGCTCGGCATCGACTACGAGACCGTGCGCCGGATCAACCCCGGTGCGATCTATGCATCGATGTCGGGCTTCGGTCAGACCGGGCCGTACGGCGACAAGGGCGGCTTCGACATCATCGCGCAGGGCATGTCGGGGATCATGATGATGACCGGCGCGCCCGGCGGGCGCCCGGCCAAGGTCGGCATCGCGATGAACGACATCGCCTGCGGCGTGACGACCTTGTACGGCATTCTCGGCGCCTACATCGGCAAGCTGCGCAGCGGCACCGGCCAGTATCTGGAGACCTCGCTGCTCGAGGCCGGCCTGGCCTGGACGCCGTGGGAATTCGGCGCCTACTTCGGCGCCGGCGAAGTGCCGACGCCGACCGGCACGCGCCATCGGCGCGCGACGCCGTATCAGGCCTACCGGACCCGGGACGACTACGTGACGGTCGGCGCCGGCAGCGACAAGCTGTGGGCGAGCTTCTGCACGCGCGTCTGCGAGAAGCCGGAGTGGCTGACCGATCCGCGCTTCGCGACCTCGCGCGCACGGCTCGAGCACATCGACGAGCTCGAGCAGGAGATCGAGGCGGTGCTGACGCAGCAGCCGACCGCGCACTGGGTCGAGAAGCTCGATGCCGCGCAGGTCCCGGGCGGCCCGGTCTATCGCTACGACCAGACGATGCAGGATCCGCACGTCCGCGCGCGCAACATGATCGTCGAGATGGAGCATCCGGTCATCGGGCCGATGAAGACGATCGGCCTGCCGCTGAAGTCGAGCGGCGACCTGACCGCGATCGGCGCGCCGGCGCCGTGGCTCGGCCAGCATTCGGCCGAGGTGCTGCGCGGGCTCGGCTATGCCGACGATGCGATCGAAGGGTTGTTCGACGGCGCGGTGATCTACGACAAGTTCCGCGGCAAGGCTGCCGCTGTCTGAGCGCATGCAGGCGCGACGCGCACGCAACGCGGGCGCAACGCCGCGGACGATCAGCGCGCTTCAACAGGCCACTCTCGGACGCACGCAGCAAGCTCGGCCTGCACTTCGGCACCGAACGACGAGCGGCGATAGAGCAGTGGTGCCATGCGCACTGGCCCGATTCGACGCGGCATGGCGCGGCTCGCGAAGCCAAAGCGCACCGCCTAGCTGAATTCGGCGCGATCGACGCAGCGCGTCCAGGCGCTTGCGGCAACGACCGGCGCCCGATGGGATGACAGCGCGGCGCGGCAGCCCGACCGGCGTCAGCGCAGCACGGGCGCGTCGGGCAGCTCGTTCGGGTTGACCGCGCCGGGCGCGAGCGCGAAGTGCCTCGTCAACATCGCATCGACCGCATCGACCGCCTGATTCAGTCCAGCCTCGAACTGGTCTTTCTGAAACGCGGCGCGCATCGTCGCGGCGACGCGCTCCCACTCGGCCGCATCGACATGCCGGTTCAAACCGCGATCGGCGACGATCTCGATCGCGTGTTCGGCGAGAAGCAGATAGATCAGCACGCCGTTGTTGTGTTCGGTGTTCCAGACCCCGAGCTTTCCGAACATCGCGACCGCGCGATCGCGCGGCGTCGCGTCGCGGCGCAGATAGCCGAACGGCAATCCGGCCTCGATGCAGACCCGGATTTCGCCGCTGTGACTGCGCTCGCTCGCCGCGACGCGCGCTTCGATTCGCTTCAGCGCCTCGGCGCCGAGCATGCGGTGGGCGTCGCGCTCGTCGAGCATGCGGTGCTTCAGCAGCCGAGACCAGCGCTTCGCCATCACCACCGCCCCGATGCGCCGCCGCCGCCGAAGTCACCGCCGCCGCCGGAGCTGAATCCGCCGCCGCCACCGCCGCCGCCGAATCCTCCGCCGAGGCCGCCTCCGCCGCCGCCCCAGATGATCGGGCCGCCGCCGAGGCGCGAGCCGCGTCCGCCGACGCCCATCACACCGACGAGAAACAGCGCGAGCAGCCCTGCACCGCCGGCGACCAACGCGCTCGCGGTCAGGAACCAGCCGATGCCGCCGACCGCGCCGCCGGTGGCCAATGCGCCGAGCTTGCGTCCCAACACGCCGGTCAGCAGCGCGCCGAGGATCGGCACGCCGACGAACAGCACGATCGCGATGTCCTGCAGGTCGAAACCGCGCGCGGGCTTGGCGCCGCTCGCGTGCGACGTCGGCGGCGCGAGCCCTTCGCCGGCGATGCGTTCGCCGATGCGGTCGACTGCGGTATTCAGCCCGCCGGCATAGTCGCCGGCCTTGAAAGCCGGCGCGATCTGCTCGCTGATAACGCGGCCGGCCGCCGCATCGGGCACCGCTCCTTCGAGCGCTTTCGCGACTTCGATTCGAATCCGCCGGTCGTTCTTCGCGACGACGATCAGCAGGCCGTCGCCGACCTGGCGGCGTCCGATCTTCCAGGCGTCGGCGATGCGCTGAGCGTACGCGGCGATGTCCTCGGGCGCCGTCGTCGGCACCATCAGGACGACGAGCTGCGAACCGCGCTGCGTCTCGATCGCTTCGAGCTTGCCCGAGAGCGCCGCGATCTGTGCGGCGGTCAGCGTGCCGGTCTGGTCGATCACGCGACCGCTGAGCGGGGGCACCGGCAGGACGTCCTGCGCGAACACAGGCCCGAACGTGAGAACCGCTCCGAGAAGAAGGAACCGCCGCAGGGCAATCCCGAGGCACCCCGAGGCGCAGCGCAACGAAGCCATCGAAGTTCGCGGCCGAGCTTCAGCTCACTTCGACGCGGGCTTTTCGAAGCTGACCGGCGGCGGCACCGAAATCTGCGCTTCGTTCTGGACCGTGAAGCTCGGCTTGACCTTGTAGCCGAACA
>JBDTXV010000251.1:0-4469 GCA_040006015.1 Caldimonas sp. | reverse complement strand
CCGGTCAGCAGCGGAATCGTCAGCGGCACGACCGCGATGCTGTCGCCGGCATCGACCTTGTCGCCGCCCTCGGCGTAGTCGGACTTGCGGCTTTCGGCCGGCTCGGCATTGAGCATCTGCAGCGACGAGATCAGCAGCAGCATGCCGCCGCCGACCTGAAACGACGCGAGCGAGATGCCGAAGAACTCGATGATCCTGAGCCCGGCCAGCGCGCTGACGGCAATCACGACGAAGGCGCCGAACGCGGCGACGCGGATCGTGCGCCGGCGCTGTTCGCGCGAGAAGCCGTCGGTGAAATGGATGAAGAAGGGGATCACGCCGATCGGGTTGACGATCGCCAGCAGCGCGATCAGCGGCTTGTAGATCTCCATGCGCCATTGTCACCGGCGTCATCGGCGTCACCGGCGCTCGACGGCGCGATCGGGAGCTTCCGCCCCATTTGCATCGGCGCGGACCGCTACGGCGCCGCGGCCAGCTGCCGGAGGTAGCCGAGTCCGCGCACCGCACGCGCGCCGTACCAGCTCAGCAGTTCGCCGTCGACGTGGCGGACCCGCGCAGCCGGACACAGGGCCTGCGCGGCGACGACATCGCCGGCGCCGAAGCGGTACGGCTCGGAGCTGAGCAGCACCTCGTCGGCCGTGCCGAGCCAGCTCTCGTTGCCGTCGATGACCGGGTAGCGTGCCGCGCCGGTCGCGCCGCCGTCGACGGCCGGCACGGTCTGCCAGCCGACGCGCGCGAGCATCCTCGCGATGTAGGTATCGCGCGCGACCGTCATCCACGGGTCGCGCCAGATCAGATACAGCACGCGGCGGACGACCCGACCTTCTGGGCGCGTCAACTCGAGCTCCGCAGCGAGCGCTTGCTTCAAGTCGTCGGCGCGAGTGCCGACCTCCGGGACCGCGGCGAAGGTCCGGGCGAGCAGGTCGACGAGCCCGACGTTGTCGCGCGGATCGGTCGGGTGCGTGACGACGATCTCGGGCGCCTCGGTCCAGCGGCGGATCACGGCGACCGTGTCGAGCCGGTTCTCGTCGACATTGACGACGACATGGGTCGGTGCGAGCCGGCGCAGCTTTTCGAGATTGACGTCCTTGGTGCCCCCGACCTTTGGAATCTCCGCTACGACAGCGGCCGGATGGATGCAGAAGCCGGTGCGCGCGACCAGATACGGCCCGAGTCCGAGCTCGGCGAGCAGTTCGGTCAGGCTCGGCACCAGACTCGCGATCCGGGGAGGCTCGGCGCCCTTCAACGGCTGACTTTCGGGTCGAAAGCGATGCCCTGAAACGGCACCGCGGGGCGGCTGCCCCAAAACAACACCTGCTCGCTTCTCATCTGCATGTTTTTTGCCAATTCACTTATATTCCCCAATCTGTGTATGGATGCAGCGCCTTCGGTTGAATGGTTCACGACGGGTAGAAGCTCCACATGTCTTGAAGAAAGTGAAAGGGGCTCTGCATGGGCAACAAACTTTACGTCGGCAACCTGTCGTACAACATTCGCGATGACGACCTCCAGCAGGCGTTCGCGCAATACGGTTCGGTGGCGTCGGCCAAGGTCATGATGGACCGCGATACCGGACGTTCGAAGGGCTTCGGCTTCGTCGAAATGGGCTCCGACCCGGAGGCGCAAGCCGCGATCAACGGGATGAACGGTCAGGCGCTCGACGGTCGCGCGATCGTCGTCAACGAGGCGCGTCCGCGCGAGGAGCGGCCGGGCGGCTTCGGCGGCGGCGGCGGTAGCCGTGGCGGCTTCGGCGGCGGCGGTACCGGCGGCGGCGGCGGAGGACGCAGCGGCGGTGGTGGCTTCGGCGGCGGTGGCGGCGGCTATGGTGGCGGTGGTGGCGGTGGCCGTTCCGGCGGCGGCGGTTACGGCGGCGGTGGCGGTGGCCGCTCCGGCGGCGGTGGCGGCGGCAGCCGCGGCGGCTACTGAACCCGGACTGACCCGGCGACCGGGAAACCGGCGCTCCGGCAAATTCGAAAGGCGATGGCGCGCGAGCCCATCGCCTTTTTCCTTTGTCATTCGCTGCGTCTGCGCTTCCTCGGGCGGCCGGTCAGCAGCCGGTCGAAGAGCGGATTCGGCAGCGCTCGCAACAGTTTCGCGACGACTCCCATCTGCCACGGAATCACGCGATAGCTGCGACCGGCGGCGATCGCCGCGTAGGCGCGGTCGGCGAAGCGCTCGGCGTCCATCAGGAACGGCATCGGGTAGCGGTTCGCCCGCGTCAGCGGCGTGTCGATGTAGCCAGGAACGATAGTCACCACGCGCACGCCACTCGGACGCAGCTCGCCGCGCAGGCTTTCGCAATAGGCGATCACCGCCGCCTTGCTGCCGCAATAGGCGCCATGGCCCGGCAGGCCGCGGATGCCGGCGACGCTGGCAATGCCGACCAGCACGCCCGAGCGGCGCTCGGCCATCGCGGCGACGAACGGATGGAACGTCGCCGCCATCCCGAGGACGTTGGTCTCGTAGATCGCGCGGATCACGCCGAGGTCTTCGAAGACCGCGGTGTCGACGCCGACGCTGATGCCGGCGTTGGCGATCACGACATCCGGAAGCCCTTGCGCCGCGATGCAGGCGCGACCGGCCGCAGTGATCGCGTCGACGTCGCGGACATCGGCGCCGTAGACCGCGAACGATGCCGGGTCGAAGCGCGAACGCTCGGCCCAGTCCCGCACTTCGGCGTTGCGCCGCGCGGCGAGCGCGAGCCGATATCCGGCGCGATGGAATCGCGCCGCCAGCGCTTGGCCGATGCCGCTCGACGCGCCGGTGATGAATGCCAGCGGCGCCGTCATCGCTTCGGCGGCAAGCGCGGCTTGCGGGCGCTGCCCGGCGAGGGCGCGAAGACGCCGCGCATCCGGCCCTTCAGCTCGACGACGCGGGCCAGGTTGTCGTACTCCATGCCTGCCGCCTGGATCTCGGTCGCGCCCTCCGTGACGCGCACCGGCAGATGGGTGCGAACGCGCTCGGTGTTGACGAACAGGTGCAGGAAGTCGCTGCGGAAATCGATGGCTTCCTCGTCGGCCGTCGCTTCGCGAGTCACATGCGCCCCGACCAGCAACTGGACCTCGCTGCCGTCGCCGTTCGCGAGCGCGCGCTGCGCCGAAGCGAGCGTCACGCGCCCGTTCGGAGCGATCGCGCGGATCCGCGGGTTCTCGATCTCGAGCGTGTCGGTGTCGGGATAGTGCATCGCGACGTCGCCTTCGATCTGCGTGCGCATCGCGCCGTCGGCCGCGAAGCGCTGGACCGTGAACGCGCGCATCGTGTAATCGGGCTCGTGGCGCAGCGCCGCATCGGCGCCCGGACCTTCGGCGACGGGCGTGTTCTTGACCAGCCACCAGGTGCCGAGCGCGAGCAGCGCCATCACGAGCACCGGCAGATACGCCATCAACATGCCGGCAATGCGCCGCGGCCACGGCTGGCCCGGCGCGCGCGGCATCGCGACGGCCTGCGCGAATGCTGCGGGCGCCTCGCTCACCCGGATCGATCCAGCGTGGTCAGGTCGTTGCGCAACAGCTCGGCGTAGCGGCCGGCCGCGGTCAGCAGCAGGTCGCAGCACTCGCGCGCCGCACCATGGCCGCCGGGCGCGCTCGTGACATGGTCGACCAGCGCGCGGACTTCGAGATGAGCGTTCGGCGGCGCGCATGCGAAACCGGCGCGCGCCAGCAGCGGCAGATCGGGCCAGTCGTCGCCCATCACCGCGATCTGATCCCAGTCGAGGCCGAGCCGGGCGAGCAGCGGCATCGCCGCCGCGAGCTTGTCGCCGACACCGTAGAGCGCATGGGCGATACCGAGATCGGCGACGCGGCGACGCACCGCCGGCGAATCGCGTCCGGTGATCACGACCGGGACGATGCCGCCGCGCGCGAGCAGCTTCAGCCCGTGCCCGTCGAGCGTCGAGAACGCCTTCAGCGCCTCGCCGTCGGCGTCGATGTAGATGCGGCCGTCGGTCAGCACGCCGTCGACATCGAAGAATGCCGCGCGGATACCCGTGCCGGGTCCGCGCGCCGCGAGCAGCAGCTCGGGCCCAAACGCGATGGTCGGCTCGATCGGACGGGTCGGCACTAGATCACCTTCGCGCGCATCAGGTCGTTCGAGTTCAACGCCCCGCAAAGGATGGCGTCGGCATCGACCACCAGCACGCTGGTGATGCGATGCTGCTCCATCACCTGCGCCGCATCGACCGCGAGCGCGTCGGCGCGCACCAGCTTCGGACCGGTGTGCATCACTTCGGCGGCGCGCAGCGCGCGCAGGTCGGCACCGCGCTCGATCAGACGGCGCAGATCGCCGTCGGTGAAGATGCCGAGCACGTGGCCGCCGGCATCGGCGACCGCGGTAAAGCCCAGACCCTTGCCGGTCATCTCGCGCAGCATTTCGTTGAACGAAGTCTCCGGCCCGACGCTCGGCACGGCATCGCCGCTGCGCATCAGGTCGCGCACGTGGATCAGCAGCTTGCGGCCGAGGCTGCCGCCCGG
>JBDTXV010000250.1:0-4497 GCA_040006015.1 Caldimonas sp. | reverse complement strand
TCGATCAGCACCGTCGCCTTGATCGTGCCCTGCGGCAGGCCGAGCTCGTTCTGCGTCATCACGAAGACATCGTTCCAGAGCCGGGCCTCGAGATGGCTCTCGATCTTCGGCAGATAGAAGTACGGTCCGGCGCCGCGCGCGAGCAGCTCGGCCGCGTTGTGGAACATGAACAGGCCGAAATCGAACAGGCCGCCGTGGACTCGGCTGCCGTCGATCAGCACGTGCTTTTCTCCAAGGTGCCAGCCGCGCGGCCGCACCTGCAAGGTCGCGACCTTCGGGTTCAGCTTGTAGGTCTTCGTGCCGGCAGGGCTCGACTGCTCCAGCGTCAGCGTGCGGCGGATCGCCTTGCCGAGATTGATCTGGCCCTGGATCTGGTTCGACCACGACGGCGAGTTGCTGTCCTCGAAGTCGGTCATGTACGAATCGGCGCCCGAGTTGTACGCGTTGATGACCATCTTCGCGTCGACCGGCCCGGTGATCTCGACGCGCCGGCACTGCAGCGCCGGCGGGATCGGCGCGATCTTCCAGTCGCCGTCGCGGATCGCCTTCGTCTCGGCGAGGAAATCGGGGCGCTCGCCGGCATCGAGGCGCTGTGCGCGCTCGGCACGCACCGCCATCAACTGCTGGCGCCGCGGCTCGAACGCACGATGCAGTTTCGCGACCAGCTCGAGCGCGGGCCGGGTCAGGATCGTTTCGAAGCCGGGGAGGATCGGCGCATTGATCTGCACGCCGGCGGGAAGGTCCAGGGTCATGACAAAGTTTCCGTGGGGTTCAAAAAAAGGTCAGTACGTCGCGCAGGTCCGAGCCGATGCGCGTCGGCTGGGTTTCGAGCGGATCGAGCGGCAATCCGTGGCGGTTGACCCACAGCGTCGTGTAGCCGAACCAGGTCGCGCCGACCGCGTCCCAGCAATTGCTCGAGACGAACAGGATCTCGGCAGCCGGCAGGTCCAGCGCCTGCGGGCCGAGCGCATAGGCCGCCGGATCGGTCTTGAAACGACCGGTCTCGTGGACGCTCAGCACCGGCGCCAGCCGATCCGAGAGGCCGGCATTCGCGATAAGCTCGGCGAGCGTTTCCGGGTCGCCGTTGCTCAGCACGCCGGTGCGCACGCCGCGCCGCTGCAGCTCGTCGAGCACGGCGGCGTTTTCCGGGAACAGCGCGAGGCGCTGGTATTGAGCCATCAGGCGCGCTTCGGCGGCGTCGCCGAGCTCGAGGCCGAGGCGGCTGGCCGCGAAGCGCAGTCCGGCAAGGGTCAACGCCCGAAACGAGCGCCGCTGGCCGGCCATCGACACCAGGCGCGTGTATTCGATCTGCTTGTCGCGCCAGATCACGCCGAGGCGCTCGCCGTAGCCCGGGAACAGCAGCTCGGCGAGCGCGCCGACGCTGTAGACGTCGAACAGCGTGCCGTAGACGTCGAACAGCACCGCCTGCGGGGCTCGGGAGGGGACTGAAGACGTGGTCATCGCGATATTCTCGCCTGCCGCGGCGTTTCGTCGCGACGCCGCGCCCAAGCAAAGGGCCCGCCGAAGCGGGCCCCGCAATGCGGCATCCGCGAATTACGCGCTGAGGCATTCCTTCATGAACGTCTTGCGCTCGTCGCCCTTCTTGCCGGTGGCTTCCTTGTTGCAGCTCTTCATCTTTTCCTGCTGCGTCATCGGCTTCGCCGACAGGCACCCCTTCATGAACGCCTTGCGCTCATCGCCCTTCTTCTCGCCGGCTTCGGTGTTGCAGCTGCCCATCTTCGTCTGCTGCTTCGACATCGGCGCGCTGGCGCCCGCCTTCATCATCTCCGGGGCTTCCTTGTGGGCGTTCGCGAAAACGGAGCCGGAAAGCATGGCCATCGAAACGGCGAGCGCGGTCATCAGGTGGTTCATCGTTTGTTCCTCGGGTGTTTGCAAGGGTTGGGCTTGATTGCCGGACGAATTAACGCACTGACGCGCGCCGTCCGCAAGACTCAACGTGTGTCGATGCGTCGCGGTGGACACCTCCCGCCCGAAGGTAGGAGCCGCCGTTGCAGCTGCGCCGAGGCTTGGCCGGTCCAGCCGGTCCGGAGACGACTAGAAGATGCGCCGCGGGTGCGCGAGCGCCTCGTGCGCGGTGTGCAGCCGGCGTACGAGCACGCGGATGAACGAATCGTGGAACAGGTGGCGGCAGTTCGGGCTCAGCTGCATCAGCGTGTCCGGCGTGAACGAGATCGTCGTCGCCGGCTTCGAGACGATCACGTCGGTGCTGTGCTTCTTCAGATCGGGGCTCGGCGCGAGGTAGGCCATCTCGCCGACCGAAGTCCCGGCGCCGAGCTGCGCGACCCGCTTCGCGTCGCGAAAGACCTCGACCTCGCCCTGCGCGATGATGTGAAACGTGTTGCCGGTCTCGCCCTTGCGGTAGACCTGATGGTCGACGTCGAAGCGCTGCCAGCGCGCGCGATGCACGACTTCCCACAGCTCGACGTCGCCGAAGTGGGTGAAGAATTCGAGCTCGCGCAGCAGGTTGAAGCGTTCCGAATCGAGCACGCCCTGCAGCTGCCCGCGCGGGACCTGCTGCGTCGTCACGAGTCTCGACAGCGCCTGCGCGAATTCGGTCCAGTCGGCATAGCGGTCGGCCGGATTCTTCTCGAGCGCGCGCTGGATCACCGCGTCGAGCCCGGCACTGACGCCGGCGCGCAGGCCGGTCAGCGGCGCCGGCTTCACGCGATAGATCTGATGCATCATCGCCGACTGCACCTGGCCGTCGAACGTCGGCCGGCCGGCGATCAGGTGGTACAGCACCGCGCCGAGCGAATACATGTCGGCACGGCAGTCGATCGTGCCGCCGTCGAGCTGTTCCGGCGACATGTAGGCGAGCGAGCCGACGCGGTGGATCTGCGTGACGTCGGAGCCGAGATTGAGGACGCTGCCGAAGTCGCTGATCTTGACGTCGGTGATCGCGCCGTCGTCGTCGAGCACGGCGAGCAGGTTCGCCGGCTTTACGTCGCGGTGGATCAGCCCCTGGCGGAAGACATAGCCGAGCGCCATCGCGCACTTGAAGGCGATTTCGACGACGAGCTCGAGCGACAGCAGCTGGTCGGCGCGGCAGTACGGGCGCAGCGTGCTGCCGGCGATGTATTCCATCACCAGGTACGGCTCGACCGGGTCGGGGACCGCGTCGTAGATCTGGACGACGTTCGGATGGTTCAGCCTGCCGACCAGCGCCGCCTCGGCGGCGAAGAAGCGCGCCGAGTAATGGCCGTCGAGCGGATCGCCGGGCGTCGGGCGGACCCGCTTGATCGCGACGTGGCGGGCCTGGAAGTCGTCGTAGGCGAGGAAGACTTCGCTGGTCGCACCTTCGCCGAGCCGGCCGAGCACCCGGTACTTGCCGATCAGCGTCGGCAATGGCGGCGCGTCGGCTATCGGCTGGAGCTGGTGGGTCAGGATCTTCGACATGGGCGCACGGCCGCGGTCGGAAGATTCTCGCATCGGCCTCCGAAGCGCGAGGTTTGCAACGCGGCAGCAGTTCACGCCGGACGCGGCCCCGTACCGCTCGCGGCGCGGCAATCGAGACGCGAGCCCCCTCGTAGAATCGCCTCGATGATCCAAGCCAGAGAGGACTTGCTCGCCGCGCTCGGTGCGGCGATCTCCGAAGTCAGCCCGACGGCCGCGCTCGAGCCGGCCTTCGAGTCGCCGAAGCAGGCGGCGCTCGGCGATCTGGCGTCGACGGCGGCGCTGCAGCTGGCCAAGCCGATGAAGCAGGCGCCGCGCGAAGTCGCCGCGCGTCTGATCGAATCGCTGCGCGCGCAATCGGCGGTACGGCGCTGGGTCGAATCGATCGACATCGCCGGCCCCGGCTTCATCAACCTGCGCCTGAAGCCGGCGGCCCGGCAGGCGGTCGTCGCCGAGATCCTCGCCGCCGCAGCCGCCTTCGGCCGGCGCAAGCCGAGCGGCGCGCGCATCGTCGTCGAATACGTCTCGGCCAATCCGACCGGGCCGCTGCATCTCGGCCACGGCCGCCAGGCCGCGCTCGGCGACTCGATCTGCAACCTGCTCGAGACCCAGGGCTGGCAGGTCACGCGCGAGTTCTATTACAACGACGCCGGCGTGCAGATCGACGCGCTCGCCGCATCGGTGCGGGCGCGGCTGCGCGGATTCGCACCCGGCGACCGCGAATGGCCGGCCGCGGCCTACAACGGCGACTACATCGCCGACATCGCGCGCGACTTCGCCGCGCGGAAGACGGTGCGCGCCGACGATCGCAGCTACACCGCATCGGGCGACGGCGACGACCTCGACGCCATCCGCCAGTTCGCGGTGGCCTATCTGCGCCACGAACAGGATCTCGATCTGCAGGCGTTCGGCGTCCGCTTCGACCATTACTTCCTCGAATCGAGTCTCTATTCGAGCGGGCGCGTCGATCGCACCGTCGAGACGCTCGTCGCGGCCGGCAAGACCTACGAAGCCGACGGCGCGCTCTGGCTGCGCACCACCGACTACGGCGACGACAAGGACCGGGTGATGCGCAAGTCGGCG
>JBDTXV010000249.1:0-4510 GCA_040006015.1 Caldimonas sp. | reverse complement strand
TTCAGCACCTCGGCCGCGATCGCGCTCGAATCGGCGACGCGGTCCTGGCTCGCGCGCGACAGCTTGCGCACGCTGCGTCCGAAGTACAGCGACGGCAGCACGACGATGACGAGGATCGCGAGCACCTGCGTCATCACGACCGGGTTCGTGACGATCAGCATCGCCATCGCGCCGACGCCCATCACCGCATTGCGCAGACCCATCGACAGGCTCGAGCCGACGACGGTCTGCACCAGGGTCGTGTCGGTCGTCAGGCGCGACAACACCTCGCCGGTCTGCGTCGTCTCGAAGAACTCAGGGCTCTGCCTGACGACGTGGGCATAGACCGCATCGCGCAGATCGGCGGTGACTCTTTCGCCGAGCCAGCTGACCATGTAGAAGCGCAGCGCCGAGAACACGCCGAGCGCGACGCCGACGCCGAAGAGTGCGAAGAAGTGGCCGCGCAACGCGAGAACGCGGGCCCCCGGATCGCTGGCGACGAAGCCCTGGTCGATCAGCGACTTCAGCGCGATCGGAAAGACCAGCGTGCTGAGCGCGGCGAGGACGAGGAACAGCCCGGCGAGCGCGATGCGCGCGTGGTAAGGGCGCAGAAAAGGCAGCAGGCCGCCGAGCGAGCGGACGTTTCGGGCGCGGGGCTTCGACGGCGCTGCTGCGGCCGCGGCAATCGGGGCAGAGGGCACGCGGCGAGTTTAGGCGAAGGGCCGTGGTTGGAAGCCGGGTCAAATGCAGCCTTGACAATCATTGCCTAGGCATTTACAATCACGGCAGTGAATCAGACCGTCATACCAACCGGTTCAACCCGTTCTGCGATGTCCCGCCCCGCTCCCGCCGAGTTCTACAGCGCCGAAGGCTACAGCGCCAACGAAAGCGTCGGCTTCCTGATGCGCCGGGTGTTGTTCGCGATCACGCAGGACACCAGCAAGCGCCTCGAGCCGCACGGGCTGACGCATGCCCAGTGGGGCCCGCTCTACAAGATCCGCAAGAGCGGCTCGGCGACCGTCGCCGAGCTGGCGCGCGATCTCGAAATGGATCCGGGCGCGATGACGCGGCTGCTCGACCGCCTCGAGGCGAAGGGTCTGTGCACGCGCGTGCGCTCGACCGACGACCGCCGCGTCGTCAACCTGGCGTTGACCGACGAAGGCCGCAAGGCGGCCGACAAGGTCCCGGTCGCGCTGGCCGAAGTGATGAATGCGCATCTGGCCGGATTCACGAAAGCGGAGTGGCAGCTGCTGAAGGGATTGCTGCGCCGCATGCTCGACAACGCCGAATCATGCCGCGATGCACGCTGTGTCGGCACGCCGCCTGCCGATGCCGATTCGCGCAAGGGTGAGGGAACATGAACGCCGACAGGACCTACGACTCCGTGACCGCCCCGCTCGACGATGATTGCGGCCGTCCGTTCGAGTGCGCGAAGCGGCGCCTGCCGACCGTCGCCGCGCTGCTGATCGCGCTGGCGTCGTCGATCGTGCTGACCCTCGCCGGCTGCGCATCGACCGGCGGCATCGCGCCGACAGCGACGGTCGTCGCGCCGGCCCGGGTCGGCATACCCGACACCGCGGCCGACGTGCCGGCGCTCGATGCGAACTGGTGGCTCCGCTTCGGCGACCCTCAGCTCTCGGCGCTGATCGAACGCGCGCTCGCCGACAGCCCGAGCCTCAAGGCCGCCGGGGCCCGTCTCGCCCGCGCCGCCGCGAACGTGGGCAGCGCCGAGGCCGCGCGCGGGCCGCAAGTCAACGGATCGTTCGACGCGATGCGCCAGCGCTTCAGCGCGAACGGCCTCTATCCGCCGCCGCTCGCCGGCTCGACCCGGGATACCGGCACCTTGCAGGCGACCGGCTCGTGGGATCTCGATCTGTTCGGCCGCAACCGCGCCGCGCTCGATGCCGCGATCGGTGCCGAACGAGCCGCCGCGGCCGATCGCGAGGCGTCGCGCGTGCTGCTCGCCAGCAATGTCGCGCGCACCTATCTGCAACTGGCGCGTGCGGTCGCGCAGCGCGACGTCGCGACGCGTTCGCTCGCGCAGCGCGACGAATTCGTCGGCCTGATCCGGCAACGCGTGCAGGCCGGCATCGACAGCAACGTCGAGCTGCGCCAGGGCGAAGGCGCGCTGCCCGAAACGCGCCAGCAGCTCGAAGCGATCGACGAGCAGATCGTCCTGGCGCGCCATGCGCTCGCCGCACTCGGCGCGCAGCCGCCGGCCGCGCTCGACGGATTGACACCACGTCTCGCCGGACTGCATGCGACCGCGTTGCCGGCGCAGCTGCCGGCCGATCTGCTCGGCCGGCGCGCCGACATCGGCGCGGCGCGCTGGCGCGTCGAAGCCGCGACGCAGGACGTCGCCGCGGCGCGCGCGCAGTTTTATCCGAACATCAACCTGAGCGCGTTCGTCGGCCTGTCGAGCATCGGCCTCGACCGCCTGCTGCGCAGCGGCAGCGAACAGTACGGGGCCGGGCCGGCGATCCATCTGCCGATCTTCGATGCCGGGCGGCTGCGCGCCAATCTGCGCGGCCGCGCGTCGGACCTCGACCTCGCGATCGAGAGCTATAACGGCGTCGTCGTCGATGCGGTGCGCGACGTCGCCGACCAGCTCGGCTCGCTGCAATCGATCGAGCGCCAGCGCCGCGAGCAGGCGCTCGCGCTGGCCGCCGCCGAATCGGCCTACGACCTCGCGACGCAGCGCTATCGCGCCGGCCTCGGCACCTACCTCACGGTGCTGAACGCCGAGTCGAGCGTGCTGACTCAGCGCCGTTCGGGCGCCGATCTCGAAGCCCGTGCGCTCGACGCGCAGGTCGCGCTGATCCGCGCGCTCGGCGGCGGCTACGCCGCCGACGCGCCGGCGCTGGCCTCGAACCGGCCGCGCGGCCTCTGAACCCCGATTCCCGCCAGATAGATTTCCGGAGACTGTCGATGAATGCCCGAGAAGGTATGCCGGCCACTGCGGCGACGCCGAAAACCGCCGAGCCCGAAGCGCCGGCCGCAAAAGCGCCGGCCCCGGGGTCGGTCGCCGCGACGCCCGCGACGAACGCCGCCGCGCCGGCGCGCACGCCGAAGTCGAAGCGTGCGCGCAAGCGCGCGCTGCTCGGGGTCACCGGCCTGGTCGTGCTCGCCGGGATCGCCTACGGCGCGTACTACGCGCTGGTGCTGAACCACTACGAAAGCACCGACAACGCGTATGTGCAGGGCAACGTCGTGCAGTTGACGCCGCAGGTCGGCGGCACCGTCGTCGCGATCAATGCCGACGACACCGATTTCGTCAAGGCCGGCCAGCTGCTCGTCAAGCTCGACCCGGCCGATGCCCGCGTCGCGCTCGACCAGGCCGAAGCGCAGCTCGGCCAGGCGGTGCGCGAGGTGCGCACGCTGTTCGTCAACAACGGCACGCTGCAGGCGCAGATCGCGAGCCGCGAGGCCGAGCTCGCGCGGGCCCGCAGCGAGGTCGCGCGCGCACAGGACGACGTGACGCGACGCGAGCCGCTGGTGCGCACCGGCGCGGTCGGCAAGGAAGAGTTCAACCACGTCACGTCGCAGCTCGCGGTCGCGAAGAGCGGACTCGCCGCGGCCCAATCGGGCGTGCTCGCCGCGCGCGAGCAGCTCGCGTCGAACCAGGCGCTGACGCAGGACGTCGCGGTCGATCAACATCCGAACGTGCTGCGCGCCGCCGCGCACGTCCGCGAGGCCTATCTCGGCCTCGCCCGCGCCGATCTGCTCGCGCCGGTCGACGGTTATGTCGCGCGGCGCAGCGTGCAGCTCGGCCAGCGCGTGCCGGCCGGCGCGCCGCTGATGTCGGTCGTCGCGCTGAACCAGGTCTGGGTCGACGCGAACTTCAAGGAGAGTCAGCTTCGGCGCCTGCGCATCGGCCAGCCGGTCGTGCTCGCGGCCGATGTCTATGGCACCAAGGTCGAGTACCACGGCAGCATCGAAGGCCTCGGCGCCGGCACCGGTGCGGCGTTCGCGCTGCTGCCGGCGCAGAACGCGACCGGCAACTGGATCAAGGTCGTGCAGCGCGTGCCGGTGCGGATCGCGCTCGATCAGAAGGAAGTCGCGAGCCATCCGCTGCGCGTCGGCCTGTCGATGGAAGCGAAGGTCGATGTCACGCACGGCGAAGGGCGGATGCTCGCCGACGCCGGTCAGCGCAGCGTCGCGACGCAGACCGCGGTGTTCGACCAGGCCGCGCGCCAGGCCGACGCCGAAGTGCAGCATGTGATCGCGGCGAACCTCGGCCATGCCACGAAGCCGGCCGGCACGCAGGGCCCCCGACCGGCCGTCGCGCGCACCGCGGCGCCCGTCGTCGCGCCGGCGGTAGCGACCGCGGCTCCGGTGCTCGCGCCGCCGGTCCACTGATACGCGGGCGACCGTGGCCACTTCGAACGCAACCGCGGCGAGTGCGCCGCCGGCGCCGGCCTATCCGCCGCTGCGCGGCAGCGAGCTCGTCCTGGGCACCGTCGCGCTGTCGCTCGCGACGTTCATGAACGTGCTCGACAGCTCGATCGCGAACGTGTCGATCCCGGCGATC
>JBDTXV010000248.1:0-4524 GCA_040006015.1 Caldimonas sp. | reverse complement strand
CGCTCGAGCCGAGGCCGGCCGATCTGCGGCCGAGGTCGCGGCGCGCCGCGAAGGGCCTGCGCCCGAGTCCGCGCCTGTGCTGCCGACCCGTCTGGTACAGACGCCGCTGTCGCCCGGGCGTGTCGCCAAACCTCCGGACCAGACCCTGGTGATGGTCGCCGACGATTCGAAGATCGTCCGCGTCAAGACCGGACGTCTGCTGGCCAAGCATCGCTATCGCGTGGCTTACGCGGTCGACGGCCGCGATGCCGCCGAGCAGATGCAGACCGGCGTTCCCGACGTCGTGATCACCGATGTCGAAATGCCGGGGATGGACGGGTTCGAGCTGACGCGGCATGTCCGGGGCAATCCGCTGACCGCGCACATCCCGATCATCATGATCACCGCGGCCGACGACCGCCATCGCGAAGACGCGAGCCGCGCCGGCGTCAGCGTGTTGCTCGGCAAGCCCTATCCGGAAGAAGAGCTGATCGGCTACATCCGGGCCGCGATGCAAGCGGACGCGACGCTCGCGGGCGCGCCGGCCTGAGGCGACGTAGGCGCCGCCGCGCGGCGGCAATTGCGAAGTCAGTGCGCGTTCGCGGATTCGCGGACGTCGACGATTCGCTTCAGCTGTTCCGGGCAGAAGAACCGCGCGCGCTGCTCGCCGTCCTTGACGATCACGAAGCGCTCGTCGAGGTCGGGGTCGGCGAACTGGACGACGCCGAAGCCGACGCGGCTTCCGGTGAAGTCGTTGATCAGTTCCACACGCTCACCGGCGGTCGGACGATACATGGCGGTCTCGGCTCTGTTCGGACGCGGTACCGATGTGGATCGCGTCGACAATTGGGACAATAATCCCAAATACCGGCGAATCAAGCCCCGAATCGAGGGGGAAAACGGTGTCTTCGCGCCGTCGTCGCGTACGGATTCCGGTCCGCGCAGCGGCGCGTATCGTCCGCAATGCCGGGCTGCGGAGGATGTCGCCCTCAAGTTGTCGAGGCCCGGGCCGATCCACCTCACGAACGGGCTGTCGGCGCACCATGCGGCGAGTCGCACCCGATCGCGGGAGCTTCGCGACGATGCGACTTGCCTTGTTCGATCTCGACCACACGCTGCTCAGCGGCGACAGCGATGCGCTGTGGTGCGCGTTCCTGCTCGATCAGGGCCTTCTCGATGCGGGCTTTCGCGAGCGCAGCGCAGAGATGGCTGCGCGCTACATCGCCGGCACCGTGATCCCGCGCGACTTCTACGATCTGTATGCGAGCACGGTCGCCGGTCGCAGCGTGGCCGAACTGCAGCCGCTGCGCGAGCGCTTTCTCGCCGAGGTGATCCGTCCGCGGATTCCGCAAGATGCGCGGGCGCTGCTGCAGCGCTGCCGCGACGCCGGCGAGACGCTGGTGCTGACGACCGCGACGAACCGCGTGATCAGCGAGCTGACCGCGATCGACCTCGGCGTCGATCACTATCTCTGCACCGAGCTCGAGCAGTTCGAAGGCCGATTCACCGGCCGCACCACCGGAATCCTGAACATGCGCGCCGGCAAGATCGACCGCCTGCGCCAGTGGCTCGCCGAGGCCGGATTGCCCGAGCGCCTGCTGAAGGAGTCCAGCTTCTACAGCGACTCGATCAACGACCTCGCGCTGCTCAGCGTCGCGCGCCGGCCGGTCGTCGTCGATCCGGATCCGCGCCTCGAATCGACCGCGCTGCGCAAGGGCTGGACGATGCTGCGCCTCGATCGGCGCCGGTAATCGGCGGCCGCGCCACGGCCCGCGAAGCGCGTCAACCGAGCGCGTCGTCGACGACCTCGATCCAGTGCCGGACCGGCGTGGTCGTGCCTGTCTGCAGATGCTGGATGCAGCCGATGTTCGCCGAAACGATCGCCTGCGGCGCGAGCTCGTCGAGATTCGCGAGCTTGCGATCGCGCAATGCATACGCGAGTTCCGGCTGCAGCACCGAATAGGTTCCGGCGGAGCCGCAGCAAAGATGGCTCTCGTTGCGCGCGAGCTCCACATCGAAGCCGAGCGCGCGCAAGGTCGTCTCGACGCCGCCGCGCAGCTGCTGGCCATGCTGCAGCGTGCACGGCGGGTGGAACGCGAGGCGCGGCATCGGCCGCGCGCCGGGTCGCACGGGCCGGTCGGGCGCCGTCTCGATGCCGAGCCGCTCGCGCAATTTCGGTACGAGGTCGGGCAGCAGCTCGCTCAGGTCGACCGTCAGCTCGGCGATGCGACGCGCCTTCGCCGCATAGGCCGGATCGTCGGCGAGCGCGTGGCCGTATTCCTTCACGGTGACGCCGCAGCCCGACGCGTTCATCACGATCGCCTCGGCGCGGTTCTGGAGGTTCGGGCCTTCGACCAGCGGCCACCACGCGTCGATGTTGCGGCGCATCTCGGCGAGCGCCGCGGCGTGATCGCTCAGGTGCAGCCGGATCGCGCCGCAGCAGCCGGCGCCGTCCGCGACCAGCGTCTGGATGCCGGCGGCATCGAGCACGCGCGCGGTCGCGCTGTTGACGTTCGGCATCATCGACGGCTGCACGCAGCCGGCGAGCAGCACGACCTTGCGCGCGTGCTCGCGCGTCGGCCAGCGCCGCGCGCGCGCATCGGCCTTCGCCGGAACCTTGTTCTTCAGGATCGACGGCAGCAGCGGCCGCAGGCGCTGCCCGATCAGCAGCGCCGGCGCGAAGAGCGGCGACGTCAGGCCTTCCTTCAAGGTCCAGCGCGCGGCCTTTTCGGCGGCCGGACGCTCGACCCGCGCGTCGACGATCCGCCGCCCGATCTCGACCAGGTTGCCGTACTGCACGCCCGAAGGACAGGTCGTCTCGCAGTTGCGGCAGGTCAGGCAGCGATCCAGATGGACCTGGGTGGAGCGCGTGACCGGCGCTCCTTCGAGCACCTGCTTGATCAGATAGATGCGGCCGCGCGGGCCGTCGAGCTCGTCGCCGAGCAGCTGATAGGTCGGGCAGGTCGCGGTGCAGAAGCCGCAGTGCACGCACTTGCGCAGGATCGCCTCGGCTTCGGCGCCTTCACGCGTGTTCCTGAATTCGGGAGCGAGATCGGTCTGCATCGGAGGATTGTGTGGCGCGCGCGAAGGACGATCAGAGTCCCGGATACATGCGGCCGCGGTTGAAGACGCCGGCCGGATCGAACGATTGCTTCAGCTCGCGGTGGATGCGCGCGAGCGGAGGGCTCAACGGCGTGAAGACACCGGCGGAGCGATCGTTGCCGCGGAACAGCGTCGCATGGCCGCCGGCGGCCGCGGCGACGGCGCGCACCTCCGATGCGGGCAGATTCGCGACAAGCCAGCGCTGCGCGCCGTGCCACTCGATCAGCGCGTCGCCGTCGAGCGCGAGCGGCTTCGCGGCCTGCGCGACGCCGAGGCGCCAGAGCGTCGCGCCGGCGTCGACCGCGCGGCGCGCCGCGTCGAAGTACGCGCCGGTGTGGTCGCGCAAACCGGTCCAGAACGCTTCGGCCGCGCCGTCGTCGACGCGCTCGCCGCCGAGGCGCAGCCCCGCGCTGCGCACCGCCGCGTCGGCGCCGCGCAGGCGCAGGCTCAGCACGCCGGCGCGCCATGCGCTCGCGTCGAGCGGCAGCGGCAGGCCGCCCCATTCGTTCAGCTGCCTGAGCGCGTTCGCCTGATCGAATTCGAAGCGCAAGGTCGCGGTCGCACGCGCGACCGGCAGCACCTTCAGCGAGACCTCGAGGACGAGGCCGAGCGTGCCGAGCGCGCCGGCCATCAGGCGCGAAACGTCGTAACCGGCGACGTTCTTGATGACCTGTCCGCCGAAGCTCAGCACGTCGCCGTTGCCGCTCAGCAGCGTCGCGCCGAGCACGTGGTCGCGGACCGAGCCGGCGTTCGCGCGCGACGGTCCGGAAAGGCCGGCCGCGACCATCCCGCCGACCGTCGCGCCCGGCGCGAAATGCGGCGGCTCGAACGGCAGGCGCTGGCCCTCCGCAGCGAGCAGCGCTTCGAGCTCGGCGAGCGGGGTGCCGCAGCGCGTCGTCACGACGAGCTCGGTCGGCTCGTAGCTCGGCGTGCCGCTGAAGGCGCGCGTGTCGAGCACGTCGCCGTCCGGCGCCTCGCCGTAGAAGTCCTTCGTGCCGCCGCCGCGAATGCGCAGCGACGCGCCGGCGCGGCGCGCGTCGGCGATGCGTTCGATGAAGGCTTGCAGGGCGGGCTCGACGGTGTCCATCGCGGCGATTCGTCAGGGCATGTTCGGCGACGACGAGATCGCGCCCGGGTGCCGACCGGTCGCCGCGACGATCGAAGAGGAACGCATCAGAAGCGCGGCAGCTCGGCGAACGGCAGCACGCCGCGCTTGACGTGCATCTTTCCGTATTCGGCGCAGCGCGCCAGTGACGGAATGACCTTGCCCGGATTCAGCAGCCCGGACGGATCGAACGCGTGCTTCAGGCCGAGCATCTGCTCACGCTCGGCGGCCGAGAACTGCACGCACATCGACGCCAGCTTTTCGACGCCGACGCCGTGCTCGCCGGTCACGGTGCCGCCCATCGCGACGCTGGTCTCGAGGATGTCGGCGCCGAACAG
>JBDTXV010000247.1:0-4525 GCA_040006015.1 Caldimonas sp. | reverse complement strand
CGACTCGAAATTGAGGAAATCGACCGGGCACCAGCGCCCGTTCGCGGTCGCGAGGCCGGTCCGGACCGCAAGCGCGCCGGCGCGCATCGGCGGCAGCACGTTCAGCACGTCGGCGCGGACGTCGTCCTGGATCTCGAACCTGACGATGCCGGCGGCCGCATCGACCGCGGTCGCGCGGTGCTGCGGCCGGTATTCGAGGATGCCGGCGTACGACTCGGCCCAGGCCTTCCTGAACAGCGCGCCTTTCGAGGTGACGTCCTCGTTCGCATCGAGCACCAGCACCTTCGATTTCGGCTTCGCGGCCTTGAAGTAGCTCGCGACCAGGCAGGCGCGCTCGTACGGGCCCGGCGGACAGCGATACGGCGCCTCCGGAATCACGATCGCGAAGGTGCCGCCGTCGGCCATCGCCTCGAGCTGGCGCCGCAGCGTCGCGGTCTCGGGGCCGGCCTTCCAGGCCTGGACGATGCGCCCGGCGGCGCTCGCGTCGCGCAGACCGGCGACGTCGTCCCAGATCATCTCGACGCCGGGCGCGAGCACGAGCTTGTCGTAGCGGATCGCGGCGCCCGACGCGAGCCGGGCGACGCGCGCCGCGGCATCGATCGCGTCGACCCGGTCGCGGACGATCCGCACGCCGTGGACGCGCTCGAGCGCGTCGTACGGCTGCGTGATCTCGGCCAGCGTGCGATAGCCGCCGACGACGAGGTTCGACAGCGGACACGAGACGAAGGCCGGATCGGGCTCGACCAGCACGACGTCGAGCCGATGCCCGGAAAAAAGCCGCAGGTACTTCGCCGCGGTCGCGCCGCCGCAGCCGGCGCCGACGACCAGCACGCGCGCCGATGAGGGGACGCGGCGGGTATCGGCAACGCAAGCGGCGAGGCCGCCGAGAACCCCGGCGGCGGCCGCCTGCAGCACGCGGCGCCGCCGCAGCATGCCGTGCGCGCTCATTGCGGCGGCGCGGCGAAGTACGCCGCGAGTTGCCGGATCTGCGCGTCGCTGTAGCCCTTCGCGAGCTGCGTCATCACGGTCGCCGGCCGCGTCGCGGCCTTGAACGCGGCCATCTGCTCGATCGTGTAGCTCGCCGGCAGGCCGGCCAGCGCCGGGACGATCGATCCAGGCACGCCGCGGCCGTCGCTGCCGTGGCACTGCGCGCAGGTCGCCGCGAGACTGCGCAGCTGCAGCGCGTTCGCGTCCTGCGCGCGCGCCGCCGGGCACGCGATCGCGGCGACCACGGCCGGCAGCAGCGCGCGGCATATCGGGCTCATCGGCGTTTCGTGGCTTTGCGATTCGGTTGCGGGCAGGTTCGGCGAATGTAACGGCGGCCCGTTCGACCGGCATCGGGGGATTCAGCAAACGGCGCGCCTTCGGCGCGAAGCGGCCGCGGCGGGCGCTCACAGTGTGCCGGCGGGCCCGAAGCCGAACAGCGCGGCGATCAGCCGGGTCGGGATCTGCTCGACCGCGCGGTTGTAGTCGAGCACCGCGGCATTGAACTGGCCGCGCGCGAACGCGAGCGCGGTGTCGGCGAGCGCGAGCCGCGCATTCAGGTCGGCGAGGTCGATGCCGGGCACCGCCTGCACCGGCAGCCGCGCCCGAGCCTCGGCGAGGATCTCGTCGGCCAGACACAGGCTCCTGATCGCCCCGGGCGCTCCTGGATGGGCCTTCGCATGCGCGCGCGCGGTGTCGGCCTGCAGCGCCGCGGCGCGCAGCGCGTCGACGCGAGCGGCAGCGTGACTGAGCGTGCCGCCGACCGCATCGAGCTGCTGTTCGAGCAGCGCGTGGCGCGTTCCGAACTGCTCGTCGACCGGCACGAAGCTGCGCACGATCGCATTGCGCAGGCCGACGAGACGGTTGTAGGCGCCGACGCTCCAGAACAGCAATACGGCCGCTGCGAGCCAGAGGCCGATCTGCAGGCTCAACTGCGCACTTCGCCGTGGCCGAGGACGACCCACTTCAGCGAGGTCAGGCCGTCGAGCCCGACCGGTCCGCGCGCATGCAGCTTGTCGGTCGAGATGCCGATCTCGGCGCCGAGGCCGTATTCGAAGCCGTCGGCGAAACGCGTGCTGGCGTTGACCATCACGCTGGCCGAGTCGACCTCGCGCAGGAAGCGCATCGCGTTCGCGTGATTCGCCGTGACGATCGCGTCGGTGTGATGCGAGCCGTGGCGGTTGATGTGCGCGATCGCGGCGTCGAGGTCGGCGACGACCGCGATGCTGATGATCGGCGCGAGATATTCCTCGGCCCAGTCGGCCTCGGTCGCCGCGACGACGTGCGCGCCGGCGAGCGCCTGCAGCAGCGCGCGGCTCGCGGCGTCGCCGCGCATCTCGACGCCCTTCGCGGCGAACAGCGCACCGATGCGCGGCAGGAACTGCGCCGCGACGGCTTCGTGGACGAGCAGCGACTCGGCCGCGTTGCACGGGCTGTATTTCTGCGTCTTCGCGTTGTCGGTCACGCGCAGCGCGAGCTCGAGATCGGCGCCGGCATCGACATAGACGTGGCAGTTGCCGTCCAGGTGCTTGATCACCGGCACCTTCGCGTCGCGGCTGATGCGCTCGATCAGGCTCTTGCCGCCGCGCGGGATGATCACGTCGATCGATTCGGGCGATGCGATCAGCGAGCCGACCGCGGCGCGGTCGGTCGTCTGCACCAGCTGCACCGCGTCGGGCGGCAGCCCGGCCTCGTCGAGCGCGGCCTGGACCAGGCGCCACAGCGCGAGGTTCGAACGGATCGCTTCGGAGCCGCCGCGCAGGATGCAGGCGTTGCCGCTCTTGATCGCGAGCGCGGCCGCTTCGATCGTCACGTTCGGGCGGCTCTCGTAGATCATCGCGAAGACGCCGAGCGGCACGCGCATCCGGCCGACCGAGATGCCGCTCGGGCGCATCCGAAGCTCGGTGATCTCGCCGATCGGGTCCGGCATCGCGGCGATTTCGTCGCAACCGGCGGCCGCGGTCTCGATGATCTGCGGCGTCAGCTTCAGCCGGTCGACGAGAGGGGCGGCGAGGCCGGCGCGCGTTGCGGCGTCGAGGTCCTCGGCGTTCGCGGCCTGCAGCGCGGCGCCGCCTTCGCGCAGCCGGCGCGCGAGCGCGCGCAGCGCGGCGTTCTTCGCCGCGGTCGGCGCGGCCATCGTCTTCGCGCTCGCGGCGCGCGCCGCCGCGCCCATCAGGGCGATCGTCGCGTCGAGGTCGGCCGCAGTCATCGGCGGATTGTCGCAAATCGGGCCTGGCCGGGCGCGCGCAAGCCGCTGCCGATCCGCGTCCGCCCCGCCGGCGGACGTGGCGGCAGTGCTGGCGTAGAGTGGCAATTCCATCGAACCATTCGGCGGGAGACGACATGGCCATCTCGAACGCTGCACGCAGCGATACCGGCTACAACGACGCCGGCAAGCTGATCTTCCGGGTCACGTTCGGCGTGCTGATCCTGTTGCACGGCATTGCGAAGATCACCGGCGGCCTCGGCTTCATCGCTGCCGCGCTCGAAAAGGCCGGCGTCTCCGAAGGCTTCGGCTACCTCGCCTACATCGGCGAAGTGATCGCGCCGCTGTTCCTGATCCTCGGCGCATGGAGCCGGGTCGCCGCGCTGGTGATCGCGATCAACATGATCGTCGCGGTGATGCTGGCCCACACCGGCCAGTTGTTCTCGCTCGCGCCGAGCGGCGGCTATGAGCTCGAGCTGCAGGCGATCTATCTGTTCGGTGCCGTCTCGCTCGCGCTGATGGGCGCCGGCAGCTACAGCCTCGCCGGCCGGCACGGGCACTGGAACTAAGGGCCGTTTTAACGCTGAACGGTGCCACCGCCGGGCGGCGCTGGCGGCTTCGGCGGCTTCTGCGGCGCGCCCCGCGTCGCCGCAGTGGCGCGGGTCAGCCGATCTCGTCCTTGCGCAGACACGCGACCCACTGCCCGCCGCCGACATCTTCGAGCACCGGCACTTCGGCCGCGCAGCGCGGTTGCGCATGTGGACAGCGCGTGCGAAAGACACAGCCCGACGGCGGCGCGAGCGGCGACGGCAGTTCGCCGGCGAGAACCTGGCGCTGCCGGCGCGCCGCGATGTCGATGCGCGGCGTGCTGGCGAGCAGCGCGCGCGTGTACGGATGGCGCGGCGCCGCGAAGAGACGCTCCTTCGGCGCGCGCTCGACCGCCTTGCCGAGGTACATCACGAGGACTTCGTCGGCGATCAGCTCGACGACCGCGAGGTTGTGCGAGATGAAGACATAGGCGACGCCGGTCTCGTCCTGCAGGTCCATCAGCAGGTTCAGCACCTGGGCCTGGATCGAGACGTCGAGCGCCGAGACCGGCTCGTCGGCGACGACGACCTTCGGCTGCAGCATCAGCGCGCGCGCGATCGCGATGCGCTGGCGCTGGCCGCCCGAGAACATGTGCGGATAGCGTGCGTAGTGCTCCGGCCGCAAGCCGACGCGCGCCATCATGGCGCGAGCGCGCTCGGTGCGAGCGGTCTTGCTCGCGCCGGTGTTGATCACCAGCGGCTCCTCGAGCGCGTGGCCGATCTTCTTGCGCGGGTTCAGGCTCGCGAA
>JBDTXV010000246.1:0-4529 GCA_040006015.1 Caldimonas sp. | reverse complement strand
ACCTTCGACGGCACCAGCTTCGGCGACGGGTAGACCGCGTGCAGCTCCTGCACCGGCAGCGCATAGCGCTCGAGCACCGGGCGGATGCTGCCGTCGGCGACCGAGGCGCGCGCAACGTACCACGGCAGGGCCGCGAGGCCGTGGCCGGCGCGGGCCGCGGCGAGCACCGCCGACAGGTTGTTGCTGCGCAGCGGTCCGCCGACCGGCGCGCCGATGCGCTCGCCTTCGGCATCGGTGAACTGCCAGCGGTCGTCGCCCTGCACGCTGCTGTAGACCAGGCATGCGTGACGCGCGAGGTCGGCCGGCGTTTGCGGCGTGCCGGCGCGCTCCAGATAGTCCGGTGCGCCGGCGACGAGCCACGGATTGATGCCGAGGTAGCGGGCTCCGAGCGACGAATCGGCGAGCCGTCCCATCCGCAGCGCGACGTCGACACCCTGCTCGACCAGGTTCACGTAGCGGTCGTCGAAGCTGAGGTCGATGCTGATCTCGGGATGGGCGCGCATGAACGCGAGCGCGAGCGGCGTCGCGACGCGGCGCCCGAACGCGACCGAGGTGCTGATGCGCAGCACGCCGCCGACTTTCGACTGCAGCAGCGACGCGAGGTTGTCGGCCTCTTCGAGATCGCGCTGGATCGCCTTGCACTTCTCGTAGTACAGCGCGCCGATCTCGGTCGCGCTGACGCCGCGCGTGTTGCGGTTCAGGAGCCGCGCGCCGAGCTTGGCCTCGAGCGCCGCGACATGCTTCGTCGCGGTCGGCTGGGTCACGCCGAGGTCGCTCGACGCCTTCGAGAAGCTGCCGGTCTCGACGATGCGGATGTAGAGCTGTACACCGGTGATGCGGTCCAAGGGCGGGTTCCGTTCGAGTCACTGCGCCGGCGCGATCTCGGGGACTTCGCGCCGCGCCACTTGCGCTTTCTGCGCCGCGCGGCATTATCGAGCGTCACCGACCCGATGGAGGCCATCGATGCGCAAATTCCTCTGTGCGACGCTGCTCGGCGGCGCGTTCGCGACGGCTTAGGCCGCCGGCTTCGTGTTGAGCAGCCCGACGATCAAGCCCGGCTCGACGCTTACCGAGGGCCAGGTCTTCAACGGCTTCGGCTGCAGCGGCAAGAACGTCTCGCCGGCGTTGAAGTGGGGCGGCGCGCCGAGCGCCACGAAGAGCTACGCGGTCACGGTCTACGATCCCGACGCGCCGACCGGCTCGGGCTGGTGGCACTGGGTCGTCTACAACATCCCGGCGACGGTGACCGAGCTGCCCGAAGGCGCCGGCGCCGCCGACGGCAAGAGCCTGCCGGCCGGAGCGGCGCAGGGCCGCACCGATTTCGGCAGCGCGGCGTTCGGCGGGGCATGCCCGCCGCCCGGCGACAAGCCGCATCGCTACGTCTTCACGGTGCATGCGCTGAAGGTCGAGAAGATCGACGTGCCGGCCGACGCGAGCGCCGCGCTGGTCGGCTTCATGGTCAACGCGAACCGGATCGCGAAGGCGAGCTTCGAGGCGCGCTACGGGCGCAAGTGAGGGAGCCGACCGCTATGGGTGTGCGGCGATGAAGTCGAGCAGGCCCCGATACTTCGGCGCGTTGGCCGGGTCCTGCATCGCGTATTCGAGCGAGCCCCAGAAGCCCCACTTCGACCAGCTGCCGATGTCGTGGTACTGGTTCATCGTGTCGCCGCCGTTCGCGATCCACAAGCCGTAGTACTCGGTGTAGACGTCGTGCATCCGCGGATTGCGGTGAGCCGCGCTGAAGAGCGCGGTCATCGCGTCGATCTTGTCGGCCGGAAAGTACGCAGTGCTGTCACCCGGGCCGCTTTCGTAGGCCTTCATCTTCAGGTTGTACTTACCGGCCAGCGCGGCGCTCGCGCCGATCCACGACTTGATGTCACCGCGGATGTTCGCGAGCATCTGATCGACGATCTGGTCGCTCGTCAGCAGCAGCGTGCTCGCGACGTTCGCGGGATCGGACGCTGACGCTGCGCTGAAGTACGGCGCTATCGCCATCACGTCGGCATTCGTCGCGGTGTCCTTCCACGCGAGCGCGTCTTCGAGAAATCGCGTCCACGCGGCCTGCCCGGCGAGGACGCGAACCAGGCGTGCGCCGTCGGCGATGCCGTAGACCTGCTGCATCAGCTTGAAGACCTGCACCGAGCGCTGTGCGTAATACGCCGACGGCATGCCCGACGGCTTCGGCAGGCCGAGTACATCCGACTGGGCCAGCGCCCAAGACGTCTGCGCGAAGCCCGTGTTCCAGACCTCGTTCGAGTACTCGATGTGTGGCCTCAGCGAAGGATCGAGCTTCGTGTGCAGCAAGGTCGCGAACTGCGTCACGTAGGCGTCGCTCGCCTGATGCGGAATGCAGAACCACGGGTCGACGTGCAGCGTGTTGGCTAGTTCGATCATCATTTCGATCGGGACGCCGTTGCGGTTCGCGTAGGTCGCATCGGCGACATGCGACCGGTCGGCCCAGGCCACGACCGCCGAGCCGTTCGTGGCACCCCAGTCCATGAAGCGCAGCGTCGAGAACGGCGCGACTTTCTTCAGGAACTCCGGGTTGAACGGTTGCGTCGCATACGTGGCCTCGGTGCCCGGCCAAAGGAAGCGCACGTTGCGCACCGGGTTCGCCGGGTTCGTGCGATCGATCGCGACCCAGAGCTCGCTGTTCGCGCCGATGTCGAGCTCGATCCGGTTCGCCGAAGTGGACGCGATGGTGACCGTGCTGAACGGAAAACTCAGCGAGCCGTCGCCGTCCCATAGCACGACGTAGCGGCCGGCCGGATAGTGCGTGTCGGTCCAGGCGACCGCGCTGAGCGCATGCTGACCCGCATTCAGCGCGGTCGGATAGCCTTCCGGCGACAGCGACGGGAAAGCCCCTCCGACGACACCGCTGTCGTCGCGAGAAATCCAGCCCATGCCGCTTTTCATCATGTCGGCAAACGGGAACTCGGTCGAGTAATACGCGATCCCCGCGAGGTTGCTGCCGACGTAGCGCGAGCGCGCCGGGATCGGCGTCGTTCCGCGCACCGACAGCACCGTGGAGCCCGAGACGTTGTTCGCGCTCGCCCTGATGCTCGTGAAGCCGGCACGCAGCGGCGTCACCAGCCCGCTGCCATCGACGACCGCGATCGTCTTGTCGGCGCTGGTCCAGGCGAGCGACGAACCGCTGACAATTTTGCCGCTCCTGTCCTTGACCACCGCGACCAGTTGCACCGGCGTCGCGATCGTCGCGACGGTCGACGGCGGCAGCGTCACCGACGCGACCTTGACCGGCGAGGCCCTGTTCGCGGCAAGCGCATTCATCGTCGGCGCGGCCGACGGCGCTGCGGAGTCGTCGACGCTGCCTCCGCCGCAGGCCGACAACGCGAGGACCAGCGAGACGAGGGCAGAAAGACGAAAACGGAACGGGCTCATCGGAATGCCTTTGCAAGAATGGCGCCGAAGATTCTTCGAGGCGTTTTGCCTCGCTTAGCGCAACGCCTGCACGGATGCAGGCGGCATGCCAGCGCCGCGCTGACACGCCGCGTTCGTTTTCGGCACTGACGCGGTAATTGTTGGCAGCGCATCGGCTGCAGTCGTTCGATGACGAAGCGCAAACCGACGCCTTTGCAAGCAAATGAACGTCGGTAACGGCTCGTACCTTTTTGTCTGGCGCGGTCTCGGCAACCTTCAGCGCAGCCGCGCATCGATCGCGCCGACCGCGACCTCGACGCGGCGCGCGGCATCGACGCTGAGCTGCAGCCGGCGCAACAGCCACGGCAGCGGATCGGCGGTCGGCGGGTCTTCGGGGATCGTGTCGGGCCAGAGCTCGCGGGCCTCGGCATCGGCCGGCGCGGCGTCAGGCGCCGGCGCGAGGTGCTCGGAGAGTTCGGTCATTGCGGCACGCAATGCGATGCCGACCTCCGGCTCCGGCAGCGCCGCCGCGCGGCGCACGAGGATCAGGCGCACCGACGACAGGTGCGCCATCAGGCGCTGGCCATGGTCGAGGAACACTGCGAGCTCGGTGACCGGCAGGCGCGCGCGCTTCGGCTCGACCGTGCTGCGCTGCATCGCCGCGGCGACCGCCCCGAGCGCGTCGTAGGCATTGCGGCGCGCGAGCCGCAGCTCGACCGCGTCGTCGCTCGCCGGAGCGAGCACGCGCCGCGCATAGCCGTCGAGCGCAGCGAGCGCACGCGCGACCGCGTCGGGCACGCTCTGCCGCTCCCATGACGGCAGCACATAGCTGAAGGCCCAGCCGAGCGCGGCGCCGAGCACGGTGTCGGCGAGGCGCTCGCCGAGCGCGAAGCCGACGCCCGGGTCGGCGAGGTGCGCCTGCAACAGCGCCATCACGGTCGCGGCCGTCGCGGTGACCCAGTAGCGGACGTTGATGAACGAGTGCGCGATGCCGACCGAGACCAGGAACACCGCTTCGGTGAAGCTCGGCGAGCGCGAGCCGAACAGCGCGACGACGAGGATGCAGCCGAACAGCGTGCCGAGCACGCGCGCATTGCGCCGCGTCAGCGTCTGCTCGAGGTTGCCGCGCAGCACGACCGCGACGCTGA
>JBDTXV010000245.1:0-4551 GCA_040006015.1 Caldimonas sp. | reverse complement strand
CTGCAGAACGTGATCCCGTCGCTGCATCGGCTGAACGAGATCGGCGTCGAGATCTCGATCGACGACTTCGGCACCGGCTACTCGTCGCTCGCCTATCTGACCACGCTGCCGATCAGCGAGCTGAAGATCGATCGCAGCTTCATCCGCGATCTCGGCATGACGCCGCAAAGCTCGGCGGTCGTCACCGCGATCATCGCGCTCGCGCGCTCTCTCGGGCTGCGCGTCGTCGCCGAAGGCGTCGAGACGCTGCGCCAGATGGAAGTGCTGCACCGCCTCGGCTGCGGCATCATGCAGGGCTTTTTGTTCAGTCGTCCGCAGCCGGCCGATGACATCGAGACGTGGCTGCAGCAGACTGTGCTGCCGCGCAAGGCGCCGTGGATCGGCAAGGTCGGCGACGAAGACGTGCCCGAGGCGCGTCGCGCCGTTCGCGCCCGGACGCCGCGCGCGCCGCCGGCAGGCTGAGGCGCGCGCGGACGGCCGCGAGCTCTGGCTCGCCGGCGCGAAGTTGCTGCCCGAAGCGAAGGTCATGCGCAAGCTGACCGCGAAGTACGCGCCGGCACGCAACTGATCGAGTGCGCGCGGCGACTCCGGCCGCGCGCAATCAGTCCGTCAGCAACCCGGCGACCGTTTCGCGCAGGTCGGCGAGCTCGTAAGGTTTTTGCAGGTATGCGTCGTAACCGTTGAACATCGCCCGGACGCTGCCTTCGGAAACGCCGCTGGACAGCACGATGCGAGCCGCCGCGGTCGCGGGGTTCCGACGCAGCGCCTTCGCGAGTGCGATGCCGTCGATGACGGGCATCAGCAGGTCGGTTACGACGATCGCGGGCCGAAGCTGGATCGCCTGGTCGATCGCATCGGCACCGTTGCAGGCGGTCGCGACGCTGTAGCCCTGGTCGCGCAGCGCCGCCTCCAGGGCAGTGACGACCTCGCGTTCATCGTCGACGACGAGTATCGTCGGCGCTTTTCGCAGGGTCTCGCTTCGGGAGCCGGCAACCGAGTCGGGGGCGACGAGCGTCGCAGCGGAGTCGGCAAAGAGCTGCGGCATCCGGAGAGTGTGCCGACGAAGCCGGCGCGCCGCCTCCCTTCATTCGCGGGGTTGGTGGGGCAGCACGACGCCGGTCCCGCGCGCCGGCGCGATCCGCCACCAGGCCGGAAGGAGCTTGCGGACCTCGGGGCGGTCGAAGCGATCGTCGATCAGATGGACGACGCCGGTGTCGGCATCGCCGCGGATCACGCGGCCGACCGCCTGCACGACCTTCTGGATCCCGGGGTAGAGATACGTGTAGTCGTAACCGGCGCCGAACTTCGAGTCCATCCGGCGCCGGATGTGCTCGTTGACCGGGTTCGACGGCGGCAGCCCCAGCGTCGCGACGAAAGCACCGATCAGGCGCCGGCCCGGCAGGTCGATGCCTTCGCCGAACGAGCCGCCGAGGACCGCGAAGCCGATCCCTCGGCCCGCGTCGGTGAAGCGGTCGAGGAACGCGTCGCGCTCGCACGTCGCCATCGCCGGCGACTGGGCCCAGATCGGCACATCGGGGTGGCCCTCGGCGAACCGCGATGCGACGCGGCGCAGGTAGTCGAAGCTGCTGAAGAACGCGAGGTAATTGCCGGGCGCCGAGGCGAACTGGTTCGCGATCAGCTCGACGATCGCATCGAGCGAGGCTTCGCGATGCCGATAGCGCGTCGAGACGTGGCGCGCGACCCGGATCGCGAGCTGCTCCGGTTCGAACGGCGATTCGACGTCGAGCCAGGCGGTGTCGGCCGGCAGCCCGAGCGTGTCGCGATGGAAATGCATCGGCGTCAGCGTCGCCGAGAACAGGATGCTCGTGTGCGCTGCCGCGAAGCGCGCGCCGAGATGCGGGGCCGGAACGATGTTGCGCAGGCTCAGCACCGCGTTCGGGCGGCCGCGGCCCGAGCCGGGGGCCGACGGTTCGAGCGTGACGTCGAAGAGCGCGTGATCGCCGCTGATTTCGAGCACCCGCAGGAAGTGCAGCGCGTCGAAATGGAACTGCAGCAATGAGCTGTCGGTAGCGGCCGGCGTGTCGGCGAGATGATCCGCAATCGCCGCGCTCGCCTGCTGCAGCGCGGTCACGAAGTGCGCCGGCACCGCGGGGTAGTCCCGGTAGGCATCGGCCTGGTCGCGGTGCAGAGCGCTCCAGCAACGGCCGAGGCGCTCGAGCGCCGGCGCGACCGCTGCCGGCGCCGATCGGCGCAGCGCGCGCAGCTTCGCGCGCTCGAGCCGGGCCGAGTACATGCTCCGCGCTCGCTCGAGCAGGTTGTGGGCCTCGTCGACGAGGATGCCGATGCGCCACTCGTTCGCAAGTGCGAGGCCGTGCAGGACGGCATGCAGGTCGAAGTAGTGGTTGTAGTCGCCGATCACGACATCGGCCCAGCGCACGAGCTCCTGGCCGAGATAAAACGGGCAGACCTCGTGTTCGAGCGCGACGCCGCGCAATGCCGCCTGATCGAGGAGCGGGCCTTCGAGGGCCTTCGCGCGCGCCGCGGGCAGGCGGTCGTAGAAGCGTCGCGCGAGCGGACACGACTCGCCGTGGCAGGCCTTGTCCGGATGCTCGCAGGCCTTGTCGCGCGCGACCAGCTCGACGACGCGCAACCGAGCAGGCGCTGCGCCGTCTCGCAGGCGCGCGAGCGCGTCGAGCGCGAGGCGGCGTCCGGAGCCTTTCGCGGTCAGGAAGCAGATCTTGTCGAGCTGCTGGCCTGGCCACGCCTTCAGCAGCGCGAACACGGTCGCGATCGTCTTGCCGATTCCGGTCGGCGCCTGCGCGACGAGGCAGCGGCCGCTCGCCGCCGCGCGATAGACGCCTTTGGAGAGCTCGCGCTGCCCGATTCGGAACGACGGATGCGGAAAGCGCAGCGCGACGAGCGCGGCGTCGCGCGCGTTGGCGTGCGCGAGCTCCTGTCGGCTCCACGCGAGGAAGCGCCGGCACTGGTCTTCGAAGAAGGCGCGCAAATCGACCGCCGCGTGGGTCTCGACGAACGTCGTCTCGGTCTGGCTCGCGATCTCGAAGTAGACCAGCGCGATGTCGATCCCGGGCAGTCCGAACTGCCGGCACAGCATCCAGCCGTAGACCTTGGCCTGGGCCCAATGTAGGTGCCGATGGTTCGCCGGCATCCGCTCGAGCGGCCCGCAATGGGTCTTGACCTCGTCGAGGCGGTTCGCGCCGCGGTCGTAGCCGTCGGCGCGGCCGCGCACCGTGAGACCATCGTGCTCGCCGCTGAGGCTCAGCTCGGCCTCGTAGCCGGCCGGACGTCGTCGCGCGACGATGCCGTGTCCGGCAACGCCTTGCTGCGCCGACGGCGCAGGCGTGAAGCGCAAGTCGAGGTCGCCCTGCTTCGCGGTGAATTCGCACAGCGTGCGAACGCCGACGACGTAGCCCGCATCCACCTTCGCCGACATCATCGGCGCTGCAGGCGGCGGTATTCGCTGTAGTGGCGGATCGCCTGGCTCGAATGGCCGAGCAACTCGTGCAGCCGGGCCGCGTTGTAGTGCGCGTCTGCAAACTGCGGCGTCAGGCGCAGGCACGCCTCGTAGCAGGCCAGAGCCTGCTCCGGCCGTTCGATGTCTTCGAGGGCCACGGCGAGATTGAAATGCAGCAGCGCCGCTTCGGGACACTGCACGAGGCCGGCTCGATACAGCTCGATCGCCTCTAGGCTGCGTCCACCGTCGCAGAGCATCACGCCGAGGTTCAGATACGCATCGAGGTATGCCGGCGCGAGCGCGATCGCTCGTCGATACGAGGTCTCGGCCTCGGCCTTGTCGACGACCTCGAGGTCGACTCCGCGTTCGAACCACGTCGCCGCCGCGCCGTCTGACGCTGCAGCGGTCACCGCGACTTCCTGCTGCGCCGGGCGCGCAAGGACGCTGACGCTGCCCGCCGCGCCGAGAGAATCGAAATCGAACAGCAATTGCCCGGAGTCGACCTGACGCCGCGCCGTCCCTTCATGAACCGCGATCTCATTCCCGACCGCGCTGATGCGCAGGCCGGTCAGCGGCATTTCGTCGGGCAGGGCCCGACGCAGCTGGCGCAGCGAACGCAGGATCTTGCGCGCCGGAATTCGTGCCTCGCGCAAGCTGTACGCGGTCCGCAGCAGCACGACGTCCTGGAACGTGAAGCGGTATTCATTGCGCCGGCCGCGGCTCGGCGCGACGAAGCCCGATGCGACGAGACTGCCGATCACCGCACGCGAAATTCCGAGCATCGACTGGATTTCGCGCACCGAATACGTCTGCATCGCGCTCCGCTACTTCCTCGTTCGGGCGCGCGCCGGCGCGGCGGGCGCCTCCGCTGAGGCGGCGCGCTTCGGGCCTTTGCGCCCTTTCGACTCGGCGCTCTCGGCGGCCTCGGGAACGCTCGCCGGTGCCGCGGCGCGGGCCGGCTGCGCCTTCTTGCCGCCGAGGCTGGCGCGCAGCGCTTCCATCAGGTCGATGATCTGGCCGCTGGCCGGCTCCGGGGCGGCCGATTCGGCCACTTCGTTGCCGGCGATCTTCTGCTCGATCGCGCCGAGGATGCGCTGCTTTTCCTCGTCGACAAA
>JBDTXV010000244.1:0-4559 GCA_040006015.1 Caldimonas sp. | reverse complement strand
ATCATCAACGACATCCTCGACTTCTCGAAGATCGAGGCCGGCCGGATGGACATCGAATCGCAGCCGTTCGACCTGCGCGACTGCGTCGAGTCGGCGCTCGACCTCGTGACCGCGCGCGCGGCCGAGAAGCGCCTGGACACGGCCTACGTGTTCGAAGGCGAGGTGCCGGCGGCCGTGATCGGCGACCTCACGCGGCTGCGCCAGATCATGCTCAACCTGCTATCCAATGCAGTGAAGTTCACCGCCTCCGGCGAAGTCGTGTTGAGCGTCAGCTCGGAGCCCGCGGGGGAGGGCCGCGTCGAGCTGACGTTCGCGGTGCGCGACACCGGCATCGGCCTCAGCGCCGAAGGCATGAGCCGCCTGTTCCAGTCGTTCTCGCAGGCCGACTCGTCGACGACTCGCAAGTACGGCGGCACCGGCCTCGGCCTTGCGATCAGCCAGCGTCTGGCCGAGCTGATGGGTGGGCGCATGTGGGCCGAGAGCGGCGGGCCGGGCCTGGGTTCGACCTTTTTCTTCAGCGTCCGGGTGCCGACTGCCGAGTTGGCGCCAACGCGGCGGCGCGACTTCGTCGGCCCGCAGCCCGAACTGCGCGGCAAGCGCGTGCTCGTCGTCGACGACAACGCCACCAACCGACGCGTGCTCGGCCTGCAGGCCGCGAAGTGGGGCATGCTCGCGCGCGACACCGAATCGCCGCGCGAGGCCTTGCGCTGGCTCGAACAGGGCGAAGCCTTCGACCTGGCCATCCTCGACATGCACATGCCCGAGATGGACGGGATCGCGCTGGCGCGGCGCATGCGCGAGGCACACGCGACGCTGCCGCTGGTGCTGTTCAGCTCGCTCGGCCGGCGCGAGGCGAGCGATACCGACGGCCTCTTCAGCGCCTACCTCGCCAAGCCGATGCACCAGTCGCAGCTGTTCGACACGCTGATCGGCCTGCTCGCGCACGAGGCCGCGCCGAAGGCGGCGCCGCCGGAGAAGCCGAAGATCGATGCGCAGCTCGCGGCTCGGCACCCGCTGCGCATCCTGCTGGCCGAGGACAACGTGGTCAACCAGAAGCTCGCGTTGCGCATCCTGCAGCAGATGGGCTACCGGGCCGACCTCGCGTCGAACGGCCTCGAGGCGGTCGAATCGGTGCAACGCCAGACCTACGACGTGGTGCTGATGGACGTGCAGATGCCCGAGATGGACGGGCTCGACGCCGCGCGCCGGCTCAACGCCCGCTGGGCACCGGAGGAGCGGCCGCGCATCGTCGCGATGACCGCCAACGCGATGCACGGCGATCGCGAAATGTGCCTGGCCGCCGGCATGGACGACTACCTGACCAAGCCGATCCGCGTCGATCAGCTGGTCGAGGCGCTGCTGCGCGTGCCTGCGCGTCGCGAGAGCGAACATGGCTGAACCGTCGATCGACCGCGCCGCCTTCGCCGAGCTGCAGGACACGGCGGGTGCCGGGTTCGTCAACGAACTGGTCGGTACCTTCCTCGAAGAAGCGCCGGCGATGCTCGACGAGCTGCGCAGCGCGCTGGCCGCGTGCGACGGCGAGCGCTACCGGCGTGCCGCGCACTCGCTGAAGTCGAACGGCAACACCTTCGGCGCCTCCACGCTCGGCGCGATGGCGCGTGCGCTGGAGGTCAATGGGCTGGCCGCCGAGCCCGCGGCCGATGCCGCGGCGCTCGACGCGCTCGCGCAGGAATACGCTCGCGCCGCGGCGGCGCTGAAGGCGCTGCGCGATGGTTGAAAGCGGCGCCAGGCTGCTGGTGGTCGACGACAACAAGGTCAACCGCCTGCTGCTGACACGCAGCCTCGAACTGCTGGGTCACCGCGTCGCCAGCGCCGCGAACGGGCGCATCGCACTCGAGATGCTGAAGCGCGAACCGTTCGACCTGCTGCTGCTCGACATAGCGATGCCCGAGATGGACGGCTTCGAGGTGCTCGAGCGGCTGATCGGCGACCTGCGCTTGAGCGACCTGCCGGTCATCGTGACCTCGGCCCTCGAAGGCACGGCCAACGTCGTGCGCTGCATCGAGCTCGGCGCGGAAGACTACCTGCCCAAGCCGGTCAACCCGGTGCTGCTGAAGGCGAGGGTCGGCGCGAGCCTCGAGAAGAAGCGCCTGCGCGACCAGCAGAAGGAGCTGGTGCGGCGCTTCGCCACGTCCGAGGTCGCGCAGGACCTCGAGCAATCGGGCTTCGCGCTCGGCGGCCGGCGCGTGCAAGGGTCGGTCATGTTCGCCGACATCCGCGGCTTCACCGCGATGGTGGAGGCGCAGCCGCCGGAAGAGACGATCGAGCTGCTCAACACCTGGTACACGCTGATGTTCGACGCGATCAGCGGCCACGGCGGCGTGGTCAACCAGATGATCGGCGACGGCCTGATGGCGATCTTCGGCGCGCCGCTGCCGCTGCCCGACCACCGCCAGAGCGCGGTGCGCGCGGCGCTCGAGATGATCGAGATGATCGAGCTGTTCAACGTCGATCGGCTCGCGGCCCGAAAGGCGCCGATCGTGATCGGCATCGGCATCGCGTCCGGCGAGATGGTCGCCGGCTACACCGGGACGGCGCAGCGCGCGACCTACACCTGCATCGGCGACACCGTCAACCTCGCGGCCCGGCTCGAGGCCCATACCAAGTCAGCGCAGCGCGCGATCCTGATCGACGCCGCGACCCGGCATGGCCTCGGCGACGGCTCCACGGTCGAGGCGCTGGGACCGATCTCCTTCCGAGGCAAGGCCGTGGCGGTGGAGGTCTTCTCGATCGAGCGATGAAGACGCTGCTGATCGTCTACCACTCGATGACCGGCGGCACCGAGCAGATGGCGCGTGCCGCGGCGGAGGGGGCCTCGGCCGAGGCGTCGGTACATGTCCGGTTGATGCGGGCCCCGCAGGCGGGGCCCGACGATGTGCTGGCGGCCGACGGCTACCTCTTCGCGACGCCCGAGAATCTCGCCGCCGTTTCCGGGCTGATGAAGGACTTCTTCGACCGCACCTACTACGCCGCGCTCGAACGCATCGAGGGCCGGCCGTATGCGACGCTGATCTGCGCCGGCAGCGACGGTCAGAATGCGCTGCGCCAGATCGAGCGCATCGCGACCGGCTGGCGCCTGAAGGCGGTCGCGCCGGCGCTGATCGTCTGCACGCATGCGCAGACGCCGGCGCAGATCCTGAGCGCGAAGCGGATCGGCGCCGCGGACCTGCAGCAGTGCCGCGACATCGGCGCCGGCCTTGCGGCCGGGATCGCGCTCGGCGTGTTCTGAAACCGCTCAGCGCTGCCCGAAGCTCGCGTCGATGAACAGATCCTTGAACTCGCGCGGCTGCGAGCGCCAGTACTGCTTCGGCGCGCTGACGTGCGCGCCGAGCTTCGCCGCGGCATGCCACGGCCAGCGCGGGTCGTACAGCATCGCGCGGGCGATCGAGACCGCGTCGGCCTCGCCGTTTGCGATGATCGCCTCGGCCTGCTCCGGCTCGGTGATCAGCCCGACCGCCAGCGTCGGCAGGCCGACCTCGGCCTTCACGCGTTGCGCATACGGGACCTGGTAGCCGGGGGCGAGCTTGATCGCCTGCGCCGGCGAGACGCCGCCGGTCGTTACGTGGATCGCCGCGCAGCCGCGTGCCTTCAGCGCGTGCGACAGCGCGACCGTGCCGTCGATGTCCCAGCCGCCGGGAACCCAGTCGGTCGCCGAGATCCGCATCCAGACCGGGCGCCCGGCCGGATACGCGGCGCGCACCGCATCGAACACTTCGAGCGGAAAGCGCATCCGGTTCTCGAGGCTGCCGCCGTAGCGGTCGTCGCGCCGGTTCGCGAGCGGCGACAGGAACTGATGCAGCAGGTAGCCGTGCGCGGCGTGGATCTCGATCCCGTCGAGGCCGAGCCGCGCGGCGCGCCGCGCGGTCGCGACGAAGGCATCGCGGACCCGCGCCAATCCGGCGGCATCGAGCGCATGCGGCGGATCCTCGCCGTCGGCATGCGGAACCGCCGACGCCGACTCGGTCTTCCAGCCGCCGGGCGCGTTGGCCCGGATCTGCGCGCCGCCGTCCCACGGCGCCCGGCTCGATCCCTTGCGGCCGGCGTGCGCGATCTGCATCGCGACCGCGATCGGCGAATGCGCGCGGATCGCGGCGAGCACGCGCGCGAGGCCGGCCTCGTTGGCATCGGAATAGAGCCCGAGGTCCTGCGGCGTGATCCGGCCTTCGGGCGAGACCGCGGTCGCTTCGAGGATCAGCAGGCCGGCGCCCGACAGCGCCAGGTGACCGAGGTGAATCATGTGCCAGTCACCGGGCGTGCCTTCGCTCGCCGAGTACTGGCACATCGGCGCGATGACGATGCGGTTCGCGAGGCGCAGATCGCCGATCTGCAGCGGCTCGAACAACCGGCTCATCGGGCTCAGAACGCGAACGTGACCTGCCCGACCGGCGCCGACGCGTTGATCGCCTGGGTCTTCGTCGCGCCGTTCGATGTCGCCTCGAGCGTGTACTTGCCGGCCGCGGTCGGATCGGCGACGAAGCCGAGCGCGGCCGGGTCCGCCGTATAGCCGGCCCGCACCGGCGCCTCGATCGGCAGCTGGA
>JBDTXV010000243.1:0-4623 GCA_040006015.1 Caldimonas sp. | reverse complement strand
AGATGTTCGTGAAGACCTTGAATTCCGGCGCGCAGCGGATGTCGTAGCCGTAGCTCGAGGTGCCATAGCTGACGATGCGGCGTCCGTCGGCGGCCTCGCGCACCTGCGCCGGCTCGAACGGCTCGATCATCCCGTGGCTCGCGGCCATCCTGCGGATCCACTTGTCGCTCTTGATGCTCAATGCCGCTCCTCACGAAATCTGCGCCGATTGTAGGGAGCGACCGCTTCGCGACCGCGCGGCCCCTCGCCTCCGGTGCTGTGTCGCGGCGCGACTTGGCCTAATATTCGTCGAAACGCGTAGCAGGAGCCGCCGATGCGCACCGCCACCGAACTGCTGAGCCAGTACGCCGCCTACCACCGCGATCGCCGCAACATCGTCAGCCACTTCGTTGGCGTGCCGATGATCGTGTTCGCGGTCGGCGTGCTTCTCGCACGTCCTGCGGTGCAGTTCGACGCGTTCGTGCTCACGCCCGGCTGGATCGTCTACGCGCTAGCCTGTGCGTGGTACCTGACGCGCGGCAGCCTCGTGCTCGGCGTCGTGACCAGCGCGGTCGTCGGTGTGCTGATGCTGCTCGCGCACGGCGCGGCCGGCGGCGGTATCGCGGTCTGGCTCGCATGGGGAGTCGGTTTCTTCGTCGTCGGCTGGCTGATCCAGTTCGTCGGCCATTGGTACGAAGGCAAGAAACCGGCCTTCGTCGACGACCTGACCGGCCTGATCATCGCGCCGATGTTCATCGTCGCCGAGGTCCTGTTCGCGCTCGGCTGGAACCGTCCGTTGCTGCACGAGATCGAGCAGCGCGTCGGTCCGACCGTGCTGCGCGATCTGGCGAAGATCGCGTAAGGCCGCGCGGCTCATCCGCCCGGCTGCCGGGCGGCGCCGGCGCTCGCGGCCTCGCGTGACGGCTCCGGCTGCGCATCGAACCGATCGAAGCCGCAGTAGCACAGGAAGTGGCGATTCGTCGCCCGGCCGAACAGCGCGAGGCCGAGCGTTGTCGCGACCTCGTGCCCCATCTGCGTCGCGCCGCTGCGCGAGACGACGATCGGCACGCCCATCTGCGCCGATTTGATCACCATCTCGCTGGTCAGCCGACCGGTCGTGTAGAACGCCTTGTCGCGACCGTCGACGCCGTGCAGCCACATCCAGCCGGCGATCGTGTCGATCGCGTTGTGGCGGCCGACATCCTCGACGAAGGTCAGCAGTTCCTCCTGCCGGAACAGCGCGCAACCGTGCACCGAGCCCGCGGACTTGTACGTGCTCTCCTGCAGCCGCATCGCGTTCAGCAGGCCGTAGAGGGCGCGCTGGCTGATGCGCGCAGCCGGATCGCTCGCAGCAGGAAGGCGGATCGATTCGAGATCGGTCATCAGATCGCCGAACACGGTGCCCTGGCCGCAGCCGGTCGTCACGACACGCTTCGCGGTCTTCTGGTCGAAGCGCTCGATGCCGGCGCGGGTCTTCACCGCCGCGGCCTGCACGTCCCAATCGACGGTGATGGAATCGATCTCGTCGAGCGACTCGACCAGCCTCTGGTTGCGCAGATAGCCGAGCACGAGGAGTTCTGGCGCGGCGCCGAGCGTCATCAGCGTGACGAGTTCGCGGTTGTCGACGAAGACCGTCAGCGCGCGCTCGGCCGGAATCGAAATGCGCCGCGCGGCGCCGAACTCGTCGCGGGCTTCGATCTCCTGCGTCAGCGGCGCGCTCGCGGAAGTCAGGCGGGGACGCATCCGACGACTGTACGCATACCGGCCGCATCGCCGCGGCCGGCGGTGCGCGTCTACTTTTTCGCGCCGCCCGAAATCTGCGCCGAGGTCGCGTTCGTGCTCGGCGGCGATACCGCGAGTCCCGGCGGCGAATGCGCGCCGGACGCCTCGAGCGGCTTCGAAGCGGCCGGCGTGACCGCTGCCGTGTACGGCCCCGGATCGACGCACGGCGCGGTCGCGGTCGCCGGCGCGGCCTCCTTGCCGGCCGACTTCGCGCCCTTGCGATAGCCGTCGGCGACGCGATCCATCGTGACGCACATGTGATAGAGGCCGACCTTGTTGGTCCAATCCGCCTTCGCGGCCGCTTCTGCGGCCTTGGCCTTGGCGTCGTCGCCCAATGGCGGCAGTTTGGCCAATGCGGATCCGCAGAGTGCGACCGCGATCAGGGTGGCGAAGCTTGCAGAGCGCATAGGATGTCCTCGCGATTCTTCGATGTCAGGCGGCCGGCAGCCGGGTCGTCCCGGCCGGCGCACTGCGCTCGACCGGGATCTTGCCGTCGCGGATGTCCTCGTACCAATAGCGATGGTGCTCGCGGGCCCAGCCTTCGTCGACATAGCCGGTCTTCATCGCGTGATAGGCGCCGCGCATCCCGATCGTGCCGATGTAGATGTGGCCGAGAAACACCGCCATCATCAGCACCGCCGAAATCGAATGAACCATGTGCGCGACCTGCATGTCGCCGCGCAGATAGTCGAGACCGGGCAGCAGCTTGTCGAGCACCAGGCCCGAGCTGACGACGAAGATCCCGAACAGGAAGACTCCGCCCCAGAACACGAGCTTCTCGCCGGCGTTGAAGCGGTGCGAAGGCGGCTCCTCGCCGCCGAAGAGCCCGCCGCCCCTCTTGACCCAGTTGAGGTCGCCGCGACTCGGCAGGTTGCTGCGCAGAAAAGTCAGGAACACGACGACCAGCGACACCGCGAACAGCGGGCCGGCGAAATTGTGCGCCGTCTTCAACGCATAGGTCAGCCAGCCGAACAGCGCGCCGCCGATCAACGGCAGCAGCAGGAACTTGCCGAACGCCATCACGAGGCCCGAGATCGCGAGGATCGAGAACGCGATCGCATTGCTCCAGTGCGCCGCGCGCTCGAAGTAGGTGAAGCGCTGGATCACGCGGCCGGTGTTGGGCACGTGGCCGCCGATCGGCCCCTTCGCGAAGTAGTACAGAGCGAGCGCGAGGACGACGATGACAACGAGCGAGCCGCCGTACGGAATGATCCAGCGATTGCGAACCTCGCGCCACGCTTCGCCCGCAGTCGTCATCCGCGAGCCCGGGTACTGCGTCATCGTCTGGATCAGCACGCCTTTTTCGGCGCCGGGCAGATTCACGATGCCGGGTGTCGTCCCCGAGTTGCGCACGGCGCGCCAGAGCGGCGCGTTGTTGCCCGGCTGGCTGCGGGCGCGTTGCGCGTTGGTTTCGCCGGGTTGCGGCTCGGCCGGAATCTGATAGGTGCCGGTGATGCCGGGACTGCTGGCCGCCGTCGCGGCGAGCGGCGCCGGATCGTCGCGCTTCGTTGCGTCGCCTTGCGCGAGCGCGGCGCCGCTCAGCGCCAGTGCGGCAATCGCGACGGCCGCGCAGACCGCAACGCTTCGAATCGTGCTTCGCATCGGCTGCCTCCGGCTATTTGACGACCGCGAAGTCGTTCTGGGCCTGCGCACGGTTGCGCAGCTGCGCCTCCCAGCTCGCCTTGTCGCCGGGAGTCCAGCCGGGGGCGACGAAGACGTTGTTGCCGGATTGCCAGCTCGGCGTGTCCGACTTTTTTTCGGGACCCGTGGCCGTCGTCTGAATCCGCTCGCCGCAGGCACTAAGCAACAACACCAGCGTCGCGGCAGCGCCGCATACGATCGGACCCATCATGACTTCTTGACCTCGACCGGCTGCGCGACGGGCTTGCCCTGGGCCGGCTTGCCATAAGCGGTGCCCCAGCCCCAGACCTCGCTGCCCTTGCCGCGGTTCAACACGCGCGTGCGGAAGATATCGGCGACGACATCGCCGTCGCCGCCGAGCAGCGCCTTCGTCGAACACATCTCGGCGCACGCGGGAAGCTTGCCTTCCGAGAGCCGGTTGCGGCCGTACTTCGCGTTCTCGGCCGCGCTGCCGTTCGCTTCCGGACCGCCGGCGCAGAACGTGCACTTGTCCATCTTGCCGCGCAAGCCGAACGTGCCGTTGGTCGGAAATTGTGGCGCGCCGAACGGGCATGCATACGAACAGTAGCCGCAGCCGATGCAGGTGTCCTTGTCGTGCAGCACGACGCCTTCGTCGGTGCGATAGAAGCAGTCGACCGGACAGACCGCCATGCACGGCGCATCGGAACAATGCATGCAAGCGACCGAGATGCTGCGCTCGCCCGGCACGCCGTCGTTCAGCGTGACGACGCGGCGCCGGTTCACGCCCCACGGCACATCGTTCTCGGCCTTGCAGGCCGTGACGCAGCCGTTGCATTCGATGCAACGCTCGGCGTCGCAGATGAATTTCATTCTTGCCATCTGGTTCTCCCTTAGGCGGCCCGCTCGATCTGGCACAGCGTCGTCTTCGATTCCTGCATCATCGTGACGCTGTCGTAGCCGTATGTCGTGGCGGTGTTGACGGCCTCGCCGCGGATCACCGGCGCGGCGCCGTCCGGGTAGTAAGGCTTCAGGTCGACGCCCTGCCAATGACCCGAGAAATGGAACGGCAGGAACACGGTATCGCGCCCGACGCGCTCGGTGACCTGCGCCTTGACCAGGATCCGCGCGCCGCTCGGCGACTTGACCCAGACCGCTTCGCCGTCGCGTATGCCGCGGTCGTTGGCGGCCGCCGGGTTGATCTCGACGCACATGTCCTGCTGCAGCTCGGCGAGCCACGGATTCGAGCGCGTTTCTTCGCCG
>JBDTXV010000242.1:0-4638 GCA_040006015.1 Caldimonas sp. | reverse complement strand
AGCGGCGGCGCGAAGACGAAGAAGGCGACGACGATCAAGAGCCACCACAACGTCGGCGGCCTGCCCGAGACGCTCGGGCTGAAGCTGCTCGAGCCGTTGCGCGAGCTGTTCAAGGACGAAGTCCGCGAGCTCGGCCTCGCGCTCGGTCTGCCGCACGACATGGTCTATCGCCATCCGTTCCCGGGCCCGGGTCTCGGCGTGCGCATCCTCGGCGCGGTGACGAGCGAGCACGCGGACTTGCTGCGCCGGGCCGACGCGATCTTCATCGAGGAGCTGCGTCTTGCGATCGACGGCCCGAGCGGCAAGAGCTGGTACGAGCTGACGAGCCAGGCCTTCGCGGTCTTTCTGCCGGTCAAGAGCGTCGGCGTGATGGGCGACGGCCGGACCTACGAGCACGTCGTCGCGCTGCGCGCGGTCCAGACCAGCGATTTCATGACTGCCGACTGGGCCGAACTGCCGTACAGTTTGTTGAAGCGGGTCTCGAGCCGGATCATCAACGAGGTTCGCGGCATCAACCGCGTCACGTACGACGTGTCGTCGAAGCCGCCGGCGACGATCGAATGGGAGTGAGCGATGAGATTGATCTTCGGTGTGCTGTCGCTGCTCGTCGTGCTCGCGATCGTCGGCTCGCTCGCGAAGAAGCAGCTGCAGGCGATCAACGGCGGCGTCACGACGCGGATGAGCACCGCGGCGAGCCAGGCTCGCGCCGAGCAAGGCCCGAGCGGATCGCGCGACGGCGCGACGCTGGCGATCGCCGGCGGCATGCCCGGCGCGACACCTGCCGACACCAGCGGCCTGACGGTGCCGCAGCAGGCGCGCAATATCCAGCAGCAATTCCGCGACGACGCGACGCGCGCACTGCAGCAGGGCGCCGACCGCAATGCGCGCGCCGCCCCGTGAGGCGATGACCCGGCCGCGCCGCGCTCACCGCGCGATGCGACGGTGCTCCGACGCGGCGCTCGAGGTTTCGCATTGAGCGCCGACGAAGGCGCGATGCGGCTCGCGCTCGACCAGGCGCAGAACGCGTTGCTGATCGGCGAGGTGCCCGTCGGTGCAGTGATCGTGCGCGAGACGCCGAACGGTCTTCAGGTCGTCGCGACCGGCTACAACCGGCCCGTCACCGAGCATGACCCGACCGCGCATGCCGAGATCGTCGCGCTGCGCCACGCGGCGAACCTGCTCGGCAATTACCGGCTACCCGATTGCGGGCTTTACGTGACCCTCGAGCCGTGCGCGATGTGCGCGATGGCGATGATGCATGCTCGGCTGAAGCGCGTCGTCTTCGGCGCGTTCGATCCGAAAACCGGCGCCGCCGGCTCGATCCTGAATCTGTTCGACGAGCGCCGGCTCAATCACCACACCGCGCTCAGCGGCGGCGTGCTGGCCGAAGCGAGCGGCCGGCTGCTGCAGGATTTCTTCGCCGAGCGGCGGCGTCAATATCGTGCGCGACGCGATGCCGCGCGCACGGACGACAGCGCCGAGATTCCGACCGGCGAAGCGACCGAGCTCGGCTCGCTGCCGCCGGTCTGAGATGACGGCGATCACCCTCTATTCGCCGAGCGGCATCGTCGTCAACGCGACGCCGCTGCGGCGCGCAGCGCGCCGGCTCGCGGCGCTTGGCTATACGGTCGAGGTCGATGCGGCGGCGCTCGCGAAGCATCAGCGTTTCGCCGGTGACGATGCGACGCGTCTCGACGCGATTCATCGCGTCGCCGCGAGCGCGCCGTCGATCGCGATGGCGACGCGCGGCGGCTACGGCCTGAGCCGGCTGCTCGATGCGATCGACTGGAAGCTCGTTGCGCGCAGCGTCGAGCGCGGCACGCGCTGGGTCGGCCACAGCGACTTGACCGCGCTGCAGCTCGGCCTCCTCGCCCATGCGTCCGGCATCACGTGGGCCGGGCCGATGGCGTGCTACGACTTCGGCCGCAGCGACGAAGAGCACGGCGAGAAGCCGCTCGCCGCGATCGACGAGGTCACCGAGGCCTGCTTTCGCGAAGCGATGAGCGGCGAGCTCAAGGCGGTCGGTTTCAGGACCGAAGCCGGCTTCGACGGGCTCGGCGTGCGCGGCCTGCTGTGGGGCGGCAACCTGTGCATGATCGGCGCGCTGCTCGCGACGCCGCACTGGCCGCGCATCAAGGGCGGCGTGCTCTTTCTCGAAGACGTCAACGAGCATCCTTATCGGGTCGAGCGCAGCCTGCTGCAGCTGCATCAGGCCGGAGTGCTCGACGCGCAGAAGGCGGTCGTGCTCGGCGCATTCAGCGACTGGCGCAAATCGCCGCACGACCGCGGCTACGACCTGAAGGCCGCGGTCCGATTCCTGCGCACGCAGACCCGCACGCCGATCCTGACCGGCTTGCCGTTCGGTCACGTTGCGACCAAGGTCACGTTGCCGGTCGGCTCGCGCGTGACCTTGCTGGTGCAAGGCCGCGAGGTGCTGATCGGCTGGTGAGCGGCCGCGGAACGAGCGGTGGGCGGCCTTTCGCCTCGACGCGCTCTTACAATCCGCCGCTGCCTCGAAATATTGCGGTCACGAGCCGTCGCCGTTTCGAGGCCCGGGTTCACGAGGCACCACTGCGCACTCCGCGGTGGCGGAACATGCGAAGGGTCGACGATGCAAGCTGATGCAAAACGCTGGGGCCGCGCCCGGATCGCGGTGCTCGCGGTCGTCGCACTGCTCACCGGCTGCAACAACAGCCCGCAGCCCGACGGCGCCGAAAAGACGAACACGCTGTTCTCGGCCTTCTCCGAACGCTCGCCGCGCTACCTCGATCCGACCGCCTCGTATTCGAACAACGAGACGCCGATCACGTACCAGGTCTATGAGCCGCTGTACGGCTACCACTACCTGAAGCGCCCGTACCAGCTGATCCCGAAGCTCGCCGAAGCGCTGGTCGAGCCGAAATACCTAGACAAGACCGGCCAGCCGCTGCCGGAAAACGCCGACGCGGAGCTGATCGCCGAGAGCGTCTACGACATTCCGATCAAGAAGGGCGTGCTGTACGCGCCGCACCCGGCGTTCGCGAAGGACGCGCAGGGCCGGTACCTCTATCACGAGATGAAGCCGGGCGAGGTCGGCGATCGCCGCTCGCCGTGGCAGTTCGCCGAGCGTGGCACCCGCGAGGTCGTCGCCGACGACTTCGTCTACGCGCTGAAGCGGCAGGCGACACCGCGCATCCAGGCGCCTATCTACGGCATCTTCTCCGAATACGTCGTCGGCCTGAAGGACTACGGCAAGCTGATCCGCGAGCAGGACCGCATGCTGCGCGCCGGCACCGACAGCGCCGCGCTCGACAAGCCGTTTCTCGACTTCCGCAAGTACCCGCTCGCCGGCGTCAGCGCGCTCGACAAGTACACGGTGCGGATCCGCGTCATCGGCAAGTATCCGCAGTGGAAGTACTGGCTCGCGATGCCGTTCACGGCACCGGTGCCGTGGGAGGCCGACGAGTTCTACGCGCAGCCCGGGATGGCGAAGAACGGACTGTCGCTGAACGTCTGGCCGGTCGGCAGCGGCCCGTACATGTTGACCGACTACGTGCAGGACCGGCGCCATGTCCTGAAGCGCAATCCGAACTACCGCGGCGAGCCGTATCCGTGCGAAGGCATGCCGAAGGACAAGGAACAGGGCCTGCTCGCCGACTGCGGCAAGACGATGCCTTTCATCGACACATTGGTCTTCAATGCCGAGAAGGAAGCGGTTCCGCTGAAGGCGAAGTTCGTGCAGGGCTATCTCGACGTGCCCGAGATCGAGCGCTCGGAATTCGGCATCGAGTACGCGCTCGACATGGCCGATTCGGACCGGGTCAACAAGGACTACACCGAGAAGGGATTCAAGCTGCCGCGCACGGTCGACATCTCGAACTGGTACGTCGGCTTCAACTGGCTCGATCCGGTCGTCGGCAAGGGAGCGACGCCGGAGCAGCGGGTTCACAACCGCAAGCTGCGCCAGGCGCTTTCGATCGCGATCGACTGGGACGAGTACAGCCGGATCTTCCCGAAGAAGGGCGGCGAGACAGCGATGGGGCCGTTGCCGGGCGGCCTGTTCGGCTCGCGCCACGGCACGCTCGAAGGCGTCAATCCGGTCACGCACCGCGTCGTCGACGGCAAGCTCGTGCGCCGCTCGCTCGACGAGGCGAAGGCGCTGCTGGCCGAGGCCGGCTATCCGAACGGCCGCGACGAGAAGGACGGCCGTCCGCTGGTCCTGAACTACGACTACCAGCGCGTGCCGACGCCGGAAATCAAGTCCGAGCTCGACTGGATGGTCAAGCAGTTCGCCAAGCTCGGTATCCAGCTCGAGATCCGTGCGACCGACTACAACCAGTTCCAGGACAAGATGCGCAAGGGCACGCAGCAGGTGTTCTTCTGGGGTTGGCTCGCCGACTATCCGGACGCCGAAAACTATCTGTTCCTGCTCTACGGTCCGAACTCGAAGGCCAAGTTCGACGGCGAGAACACCGCGAACTATGACAACCCCGAATACGACAAGCGCTACAACATGCTGCGCCTGATGGACGACGGGCCCGAGAAGCAGAAAGTGATCGACGAGATGGTCACGATCCTGCAGCAGGACGCGATCTGGACCTTCGGCTGGTTTCCGTATTCGTCCGGTGCGTACCAGCCGTGGGTCTCGAACGGCAAGCC
>JBDTXV010000241.1:0-4661 GCA_040006015.1 Caldimonas sp. | reverse complement strand
GCAAGGACACGCTGAACCGCAAGTACCTGATGCAGGCGATCGACGGCTCGCTCGCTCGGATGGGGCTCGACTTCATCGACCTCGTCTACTGCCACCGGCCCGATCCGCAGACGCCGGTCGAGGAAACCGTGTGGGCGATGAGCGACATGATCGCGCGCGGCAAGGCGCTGTACTGGGGCACCAGCGAGTGGTCGGCCGACGAGATCCGCGCGGCCTGGAACATCGCCGAACGTCACCACCTGCACAAGCCGGTGATGGAGCAGCCGCAATACAACCTGTTCCACCGCAAGCGCGTCGAGCACGAGTACGCGCGGCTCTATGACGACATCGGCCTCGGCCTGACGACGTGGAGCCCGCTCGCGAGCGGCCTCTTGACCGGCAAGTATCGCGGCGGGATACCCGGCGGCAGCCGCGGTGCGCTCGAAGGGATGGGCTTTCTCGTCAAGGGCCTGACCGACGAGGGCAAGAACGCGGCGGTCGGTCGGCTCGAAGCGGTCGCGGCCGATCTCGGCTGCAGTGTCGCGCAGCTCGCGATCGCGTGGTGCGCGAAGAATCCGCGCGTCAGCACCGTGATCACCGGCGCTTCGAAGCTCGAGCAGCTGCGCGACAACCTGCGCGCCGCCGAGGTGCTGGAACGGCTGACGCCCGAAGCGATGGCGCGCATCGACGAGATCGCGGCGCCGCTCGCCGAGTAGCGATCGATCGACGACGCCGCGCGTCAGTCCGGCGCCGCATTCAATGCGGCCAGCTGCTCCGGCGTGCCGACGTTCTCCCAGCGGCCGCGGTAGAGCTCGGCGCCGATGCGGCGCTCGCGCATACCGGCGAAGAGCAGCGGCGCGAGCGCGGCGATCGACCCGGGCGCGATCCCGGCGCAGAGCTCGGCGCGGCAGAGCGCGATGTTCGCGTAGGTCCAGCTCTGCCCGTCGGCCGGCTCGGCGAGGCCCAGGCCGTCGGCACCTAGGCCGAAATCGCCGCGCGCGTGATACGGCGGATTCGGCACCAGCCACAGATCGGCGAGACGGTCGCCGGTCGCGAAGCGCGCGGCGCGATCGGCGTCGAATTCGAACTCGGGCGCGTAGATGTCGCCGGAGACGACCCAGAACGTCGGCGCGAGCAGCGGCAGCGCAAGGGCGATGCCGCCCGCGGTCTCGAGCGCGCCGCCGTGGTCGCGGCCTTCGAGCGAATAGCGGATCGCGAGGCCCCAGCGCGAGCCGTCGCCGAGCGCATCGACGATCTGCGCCTCGAGCCACGCGCCGTTGATCACGACCGAGCGCACGCCGCCGCGCGCAAGCGCTTCGAGATGCCATTCGATCAGCGGCTTGCCTCGGACCTTCAGCAGCGGCTTCGGCGTCGCGTCTGTCAGCGGCCGCATCCGCTTGCCGCGGCCGGCGGCGAGGATCATCGCGGTCGCCGGGGGCGTGGTCGATGGGATCGATGCGGTGGATGCGCTCGATGCGCTCGATGCGCTCGCACCGCTCGCAGCGCTCGCAGCGCTCGCCGGCTTGCGGCCGGCAGCGCGGTCGACCGTCATCGCCTCGCATCCTGCGCAACGCCGGCGCTGCCGCGGCCGAGCGTGTGGCGCTCGATCCGGCCCGGCTCGAACGCGGCGATGAGTCCGGCGAGCAGTGCATGCGCGCGCGCCGAGTTGTCACGGCCGAGGTTGCAGACGTAGACGTCGAGCGTTGCGGCGCCGAGCTCGGGCCAGGTGTGTACCGCCAGATGCGATTCGGCGAGCAGCACGACGCCGGTGATGCCGGCCGGCGCCTCGGCCGTCGGCCGCGGCGCGGCATCGCACGCGGCGACGCCGGCTTCGCCGCCCGCGCGCGCCTCGTACCCATGGAACAGCTCGCCGACCGGCGTCAGCCCGGCCGCTTCGACCGCGGCGAGGCAGGCCGTGCGCAGCGCGTCAAGGTCGGTCAGCACCGGCCGTCCGGCGGCGCAGTCGCGCAGGTCCGCACAGAGTTGCAATCCTTGCATCGCGCGGATTATCCGGGCGCCGGCGCCTCGGGGCCGGGCCCCTAAAATGGCCCGCTCGCTCGCGCAACTGGACTCGAATGGCCGCCATCGCTACCGCTGCAACCGCTTCCCCGGCCGACACCGCGCTGATGGCCAATGCGATCCGGGCCCTCGCGATGGATGCGGTGCAGCAGGCCAATTCCGGCCACCCGGGCGCGCCGATGGGGATGGCCGAGATGGCGGTCGCGCTGTGGGGTCGGCACCTGCGCCACAACCCGGCGAATCCGCACTGGACCGAGCGCGACCGCTTCGTGCTGTCGAACGGCCATGCGTCGATGCTGGTCTATGCGCTGCTCCATCTGACCGGCTACGACCTCGCGCTGTCGGAGCTGCGCAACTTCCGCCAGCTGCACAGCAAGACTCCTGGGCATCCCGAGTTCGGCCTGACGCCGGGGATCGAGACGACGACCGGGCCGCTCGGCCAGGGCCTGACGAATGCGGTCGGGATGGCGCTCGCCGAGAAGCTGCTCGCGCGCGAGTTCAATCGAGACGGCCACACGGTCGTCGACCACCGCACCTATGCGTTCGTCGGCGACGGCTGCCTGATGGAAGGGATCAGCCACGAGGCCTGCGCGCTCGCCGGCGCGTGGAAGCTCGGCAAGCTGGTCGTGCTGTACGACGACAACGGCATCTCGATCGACGGCAAGGTCGAGCCGTGGTTCGTCGACGACACCGCGCAGCGCTTCGCGGCCTATCGCTGGAACGTGATTGCCGATGTCGACGGCCACGACGTCGATGCGGTCGATGCCGCGCTCGTGCAGGCGCAGCGCTCGACCGACCGACCGACGCTGATCATCTGCGAGACGACGATCGGCAAGGGCTCGCCGAACCGCGCCGGCACTGCGAAAGCGCACGGCGAGGCGCTCGGCGCCGACGAAGTGAAGCTGACGCGCGCCGCGCTGAGCTGGAGCCACGAGCCGTTCGTGCTGCCCGAAGACGCGTATTCGGCGTGGGATGCGAAGGCGCGCGGCGAAGAGCTCGAAAGCGGCTGGCAGGCGACGTTCGCGATGTACAAGGCCGCGCACCCGGAGCTCGCCGCCGAATACGCGCGCCGGATGCGCGGCGACCTGCCGGCCGGCTGGGCCGAGGCCGCCGTCGCGGCGGCGGTCGCGGCGCACACGAAGGCCGAAACGGTCGCGAGCCGCAAGGCGAGCCAGATTGCGCTCGAGGCCTACACGAAGCTGATGCCCGAGCTGCTCGGCGGCAGCGCCGACCTGACCGGCTCGAACCTGACGAACACGTCGAGCACGCCGCCGCTGCGCTTCGACGCCGACGGCGCGTCGACTCTCAGCCCCGACGGCCGCATCGGCCGCCACATCAACTACGGCGTGCGCGAGTTCGGGATGGCCGCGATCATGAACGGCATCGCACTGCACGGCGGCTACATCCCGTACGGCGGCACGTTCCTGACGTTCAGCGACTACAGCCGCAACGCGATCCGGATGGCCGCGCTGATGAAGACGCGCGTGATCCACGTCTTCACGCACGATTCGATCGGTCTCGGCGAGGACGGGCCGACGCACCAGTCGATCGAGCATGCGGCGTCGCTGCGCCTGATTCCCGGGCTCGAGGTCTGGCGCCCGTGCGACACCGCCGAGACCGCGGTCGCCTGGGCCTGCGCGATCGGGAGCCGCGCGCGTCCGACCGCGCTGCTGCTGTCGCGCCAGAACCTGCCCTACGCGCCGAAAGCGAATTTCGATGTCGATGCGCCGCGCGCCGCGCTCGACCTGATCGCGAAGGGCGGCTACGTGCTCGCCGAACCGAGCGAGGTCGGCCTGCGCAGGAAGGCCCAGGCGGTGATCGTCGCGACCGGCTCGGAAGTGCAGCTCGCGCTGCATGCGCAGCAGCAGCTCGCCGCCGACGGCATCGCGGTGCGCGTCGTCTCGATGCCGTCGACGACGGTCTTCGACCGCCAGCCGGCGACGTACAAGCAGAGCGTCTTCGCCTGCGACGCGAACGGCCGCGGCGTGCCGCGGATCGCGGTCGAGATGGGCGTGACCGACGGCTGGTGGAAATACGGCTGCGCCGCGGTCGTCGGCATCGACACGTTCGGTGCGTCGGCGCCGGCGCCGGCGCTGTTCAAGCATTTCGGCTTCACGGTCGACAATGTCGCGGATACCGTGCGCAAGGTTTTATCGAAGTAAATCGAAGGACATCCATGACCATCAAAGTCGCCATCAACGGCTACGGCCGCATCGGCCGCAACATCCTGCGCGCCCATTACGAAGGCCGCCGCTCCGGCAAGTTCAAGCACGACATCCAGATCGTCGCGATCAACGATCTCGGCAAGCCCGAGACGAACGCGCACCTGACGCGCTACGACACCGCGCACGGACCGTTCCCCGGCCATGTCGGCGTCGACGGCGATTCGATGATCGTCTCGGCCGATCCGGGCGGCGCCGGCGGCGACCGCATCAAGGTGCTCGCGGTTCGCAATCCGGCCGAGCTGCCGTGGAAGGACCTCGGCGTCGACGTCGTGCTCGAATGCACCGGGCTCTTCACGTCGAAGGCGAAGGCGGCCGCGCACCTCGCGGCCGGCGCGAAGAAGGTCATCATCTCGGCGCCGGGCGGCACCGACATGGACGCGACGATCGTCTACGGCGTCAACCACGGCGTGCTGAAGGCGAGCGACACGGTGATCAGCA
>JBDTXV010000240.1:0-4668 GCA_040006015.1 Caldimonas sp. | reverse complement strand
CGATCGGCGCCGGGATGATCCCGCTCGTCGCGCCGCGCTGGAGCCAGCAGATGCCGAAGGCGCTGCATCCGCTGCTCGAGTCCGGCATTCTGCTGACCGCGATTGCCGCGGTTCTGTTGAACCTCTACTTCAACGGCGCCAAGGGCGATGCGGCCGATGCGGTCGGCGCGGCGAAGCTGGCCGAGGCGCACTGAGACCGGCCGGGCCGCTTTTCCGTAGCACGATCTCACCGCGACATCACGAGACAGCGAACGCTCACCCCGATACGCGCATGCCGAGAACGCGGCCGTCGCGCGGATCGATCTCGCAGTCGAAACCGAAATGCGTGGACGGCGAGCCGGGCGCCGGCAGCGCACGTCCGCGGCCGTGCAGCTCGGCCTTGCCCACGCTGGCTTGCATGAAGCGGCGGGTCGCGCTGTCGAACGTGACCTGCGAGACGCGCGGCCAGCGCTGCTTGAGGGCCTCCACGGCGCTCGATTGGCACGCGCCAGGAGACAGGTGCCCCAGGTCGGGCTCCGACTGTGCACGCGTCGATGCCGCGTCGACCGAGGTCGAAGCGCGGATCACCACACCCACTGCACGCGACGTGCGCGGGTCGATGTTGCAGCTGTAGTTGAAGCTGCGCACGCGGCCGGTGCCGCGCAAGCGCGCAACGCCGCGCAGCACCGTCTGGCTGTCGCTCGAAAGGTTGAGCTGCACCGTCGGCGCGGCGTCGAACGTCACGCCGGCGGTAGGCACGGCTTCTGCAGCCAGCGCTTGCGCAGCCGCGCGCTCGCAAGCCGCGATGGACTCTGCGCTGGCCGGGATCGATCTTTCCGAGGCCCCTTGCGCCTGCGCCGGGAGTTGCCACAGGAAAAGGCTGCCGGCCGCAACGGCGAGAGCAAGGCAAGGCGATGAGCGGGTGCGGCGCATCCGCGCAGTGTGGACCCGTTCGCATGCGGTTGCCATCGCGGACTCGTCACGCCGCCGTCGCCGCGCCGGCCAGTTGCGGTTAAATCGCCGCATGGCTTCCCTGCTCCTCCCCGTGCCACCGATCGAGCCGATGCTCGCGAAGATCGCCGACACGCTGCCCACCGAGGAGGGCTTTCTGTTCGAGCCCAAGTGGGACGGCTTCCGGGCGATCATCTTCTGCACCGGCGCGCAGACGCTGCTGCAAAGCCGCGACTTGAAGCCGCTGAACCGCTACTTCCCCGAGCTCGAGCGCGCGCTGCACGACGCGCTGCCGAAGGGCTGCGTGCTCGACGGCGAGATCGTCGTCGCGTCGCCGCGCGGGCTCGACTTCGAGGCGCTGCAGCAGCGCATCCATCCCGCCGCATCGCGGATCGCGAAGCTCGCGAAGGAGACACCGGCGCGCTTCGTCGCGTTCGACCTGCTCGGCGCCGGCGGCAAGTCGACGATGGCGTTGCCGCAGGCCGAGCGGCGCACGCGGCTCGAGCGCCTGCTCGGCAGCGCGAAGCCGCCGCTGCACCTGACACCGATGACGCGCGATCGGGCCGAGGCCGAGCGCTGGCTCGAACAGTTCGAAGGCGCCGGTCTCGACGGCGTCGTCGCCAAGCTCGAGGCGTCGGTCTATCAGCCGGGCAAGCGCGCGATGCTGAAGATCAAGCACGTGCGCAGCGCCGACTGCGTCGTCGCCGGCTTCCGCGGGTACAAGGACCGCAGCGACGCCGTCGGCTCGCTGCTGCTCGGCCTCTACGACGATGCCGGCGTGCTGCATCACGTCGGCGTGACCTCGTCGTTCACGATGGCGACGCGGCAGCAGCTGCTGCAGGAGCTGGCGCCGCTGCGCGAAGGCGCGCTCGAATCGCACCCGTGGCGCGATTGGGCCGGCGCGGTGGTCGGCGATGCGCAGCGGATGCCCGGTGCGCAAAGCCGCTGGAGCGGCGGCAAGGACCTGAGCTGGCAGCCGCTGCGGCCCGAGCGTGTCTGCGAGGTCAAGTACGACCACTTGCAAGGCAACCGCTTTCGCCATGCGACGGTGTTTCTGCGCTGGCGCCCCGACAAGCCGGCGCAGGATTGTCGCTACGACCAGCTCGAGGTGACGACGCCGTACGAACTGGCGCGGGTGTTCGGAGCTTAGGAGTCTGCGCAGCAGACCCCCCGGCTCTACGCGCGGTACATGACGCCCCTCCCCAGCCCCCGCCATAAGGGGACTCCAGCATGAAGGACGCGCCGGCTTGCCGCCGCCCTAAGCCGGTTCCGGAGCTTGCGGACGCAGCTCGACCGGCACCCGCGTCAGGTTGATCCGTACCCGATACCACACCGACGAGCTGCCGCGCATCCGGTCGACGAGCACATCCGCCGGCTCGAGATGGGCGGCCACCTGCGGATGGCTCGCCTTCCACGCTTCGGCGGCGGCGATCGCGTCGGCTTCGCGCTCGGCACGCGCGATCTCGATCAGCGGCGCATCCCGGTGCGCCGCGCGCTTCGCCGTCGATTCGGACGTGCGGTTCATTTTCGCCGGCGGTGAGCGCTTCGGCTCGGCCGCGCCCTTGCGATAGTGCGGCGGCCACGGCGCATCGCCATGGCCATCGGCCTCGTGACGCGCCGAGAGCTCGAGCAGCGCCGCCAACGAGTCGGGCCGGGCGTCGATCGCCGCGTGCGGATCGCCGATCGCCTGCCAGCGCTTCGGTACCGTCCACAGCGTGAATTCGGCGGGGTCGCATGCGTCGAGCTCGGACCAGCTCAGCGGCGTCGAGACGCGCGCGTCGGGCTTCGGCCGCACCGAGTAGGCCGAGCTGACGGTGCGATCCTTCGCGTTCTGGTTGTAGTCGATGAAGACGCCGTGGCGCTCCTCCTTCCACCACGCGCTGGTGGCGAGATCAGGGGCGCGGCGCTCGACATCGCGCGCCAGCGCCAGCGCGGCCCGGCGTACCTGCTCGAAGCTCCAGCGGCGCTCGATCCGCACCAGGACATGCAGGCCGCGCGAGCCCGAAGTCTTCGGCCAGCCCGTGAGGCCGACGTCCGCCAGCGCCTCCTGGACCACGCGGGCGACCTGGCGGATCTGCGGCCACTCGACACCCGGCACCGGATCGAGGTCGACGCGCAGCTCGTCGGGGTGGTCGAGATCGTCGGCGCGCACTGGATGCGGATGCAGCTCGAGGCAGGCGAGGTTCGCCATCCAGGCGAGATCGGCCGGATGGCGCGGCACGACCTCGTCGGCGCTGCGGCCGGACGGGAACCGGATCGACGCCACCTCGAGCCATTCGGGCCGCTTGGCCGGCGCGCGCTTCTGGAAGAAGAACTCGCCTTCGATGCCGTCTGGGTAGCGCACCAGCATGCACGGTCGCCCGCCGGCGCCGCGCAGTGCGCCCTCGGCGACGGCGACGTAGTAGTTCACGAGGTCGAGCTTGCGGACCTTGGCCTGCGGGATGAGCAGCTTCGACGCGTGCGTGACGACCACGTCGCGGCCGCCGATCTGCAGCGTGATGTCGTCGTTTGCCAGTGTCACTGCGACAGGTTAGCGCGCAACGCAGACACCTGAAGTCGGACAAGGCCGCCTGCGCGGCGCAAGCTTTGGAGCCGAAGACTTGGGATGGGTCGCGCAGCCCGTGGCGAACAGTGCGAGAGAAAGTGGGACTGCGATCTGAGTATTGGCAGTCTCCAACTACGGGTGTAGCCTTGTTGAAGGCTCCGGGAGATGATCATGGCCATTCGCCTCTATTCTTGGCCGCGCAGTTCCGGCACTCGCGTGGCATGGGCGCTAGAGGAATTGGGGCTTCCCTACGAGTACGTCGAGCTCGACGCGAAGAAGCTAGAGCACCGCCAGCCGAGCTTCCTGGCGATCGACCCGCACGGCAAGGTGCCGGCGCTGGTCGACGGCACGCGCAACTTCTTCGAGTCGGGCGCGATCCTGCTGCATCTGGGCCAAACCTATGGCGCCGATCGGGGGCTGTGGCCGGGCGGCAGCGACCAGGCCGCGGCCGATGCATTGTGCTGGACCGTGTGGGCGATGACCGAGCTCGGGCAGAACATGCTGCAGGTGCTGTACCACGACCTCGACACACCGGTGTCCTATAAGCCGGAGGACCGCAGCCACGCCGCGGCAGAGTACAACCGGTCGCAGTTGGCGCGCTGCCTCGGCGCGCTCGAATCGCGCTTGGCCGATCGCGATCACCTGCTCGGATCCTTCTCGCTCGCCGACATCGCGTGCGCCAGTTGGCTGCAGTTCGGCACCATGTTCGGCGTGTCGCTCGACGCCTACCCGCGCGTGGTCGCTTGGCTCAGGCGCTGCGGTGAGCGCCCCGCGCTGGCGCGGGCCCGCTAACGACTGCCCGACGCCACGGGACGTTCGCACCGGCACCGACCTCGGCAAGAGATTAAGCGGCCTGTCTCCCCGGGCGCGTTCAATCACGAGGAACGCGTCCCCCAAGTACGGCCTTGAGCCATGCCAACGTTCCTGCCCTCGGTTGTGGGTGGCTGTAAAGCGCTGAGGAATTCGGCGAGCCGTGCGCTCACCGCGTTCGCCGTCGTAGACCTGCGACGAGGATCCGGCGCATGAGCGCCTGTATCACTTGTTCGACTATCGAGCGCGACTTCGGCCGCGAGTACGAGATCGCGCAGTCGCCGGTGATGCTCGAGATCGAGCGGCGGGTCCGTGGCGCCGACTATGGTGGAACCAGCTGGACCACGCGCGCGCAGGCTGAGCACGTCGCGCGCCAACTGGGA
>JBDTXV010000239.1:0-4669 GCA_040006015.1 Caldimonas sp. | reverse complement strand
GCAGCGCCCATGGCCAGCAACTGGTCGGTGCCGCAGCACGGGCTTCGAAGCGCGGCGCCGAGCTGACCGGCAAGCTGCTCGCGTTCTCGCGCCGGCAGGTCCTGCAGCCGCGCGCGGTCGACACGACCGCGCTGATCGATTCGCTCGCCGACATGCTGCGGCGCACGCTCGATCAGCGCATCCGCATCGAGGTCGACGCGATCGGCTGTCCGCCGTGCCTGGCCGACCCGGGGCAGCTCGAATCGGCGTTGCTCAACATCGCGATCAATGCGCGCGACGCGATGGCGGACGGCGGCACGCTGGCCTTCCGCGCCGCAGCGTGCGTGGCCCCGCCCGACGACGTGCGCAGCGAGCTCGACCGCGCGGCCGGCCCGGGCGCCTTCGTCGCGCTGTCGATCAGCGACACCGGCACCGGGATGGCCGACGACGTCAAGGAGCGGGCCTTCGAGCCGTTCTTCACGACGAAGGAGGCCGGTCGCGGCACCGGTCTGGGCCTCAGCACGGTCTACGGCTTCGTCAAGCAATCGAAAGGCGCGGTCGCGATCGACAGCGTGCTCGGCCGCGGCACCACGGTGACCCTGTACATTCCGGCCCCCGATTGCGCGGCCGATGCGGCCGAAGGGCCGAACGCGGGCGACTCGATCCCGCGCGGGCTGCGCGTGCTGCTGGTCGAAGACGATGCCGAGGTCCGCACCGTGGTCCGCACCTTCCTCGACGGCCTCGGCTGTGCCGTGACGGCCTGCGCGAGCGCCGAGCAGGCCCTTGCGACACTGACCGGTGCGGCCGGTTTCGACGTCCTGCTGAGCGACATCGCGCTCGGCGCCGGGATGCGCGGCACGCAACTCGGGACGCAGGCCCAGCAGCGCGCGCCGAGGCTCGGCGTGGTGCTGATGTCGGGTTACTCGACCGAGCTGCTCGACGCCGATCGGGAGTCGCCGCCGGCGTGGGAACTGTTGCGCAAGCCGTTCAGTCGCGACGAGCTGGCGCGCGCGGTTGCGAAAGTCATCGAGACGCGCTAGCGCGTCATCATCGATGCGCGCCGACGTGTCATCGCCGCGCGCCGACGCTCAGGCGTCGCGGACTGCGGGGCGCCGGGCGGCGCCGCCGCTGCGCAGCTCGTCGGCGTAGCCGTGGTTCACGTCGCGATGGCCGGCTTCGTCTTCGCGCACCGCGAGCACGACGTCACGCAAGGTCGCGTCCGGCGCCAGCTTCCAGTAGCTCTTCGCGATCTGCGGCGCCGCGACATTCGCGTGCACGCCGGCATCGATCAGCTCGAGGTAGTTCGTGTAGCTGCGGCACGCCTCTTCCTCGAAATAGCCGACGACGCGGTGCGCGACGCCCGGCGCGATCAGGTACAGCAGGAAGTAGGCGTTGTAGAAGAAGCCCTGCACCAGCAGCACGAGCACGCGCTCGAACCAGTTCGGGCGCGCGATCTCGATGAAGGTCATCAGGTGCATGCGCTCGTTCTCGGCCTCGTCCATCAGCGTGCGGATCCAGCCGCGGTCGTCCTCGATCCGGCGCAGGCAGCGCAGATGGGTCAACGTCGCGCCGACCATGCCGGGCACCGCAGCGACGGTCTCGAGCACGATTGCACGGTGGCCGTAGCGCTTCGCGAAGAACAGGTCGGCGAAGAAGCGCAGCAGGCGGACGAACGCATAGGCGAAGCGGTCGCCGCTGTCGGCGGGAGTGTGATGCGGATAGTTCATCGTGAGGTCCGTGAGTGAATCGGGATAGACAAGCGGGAAGACGGGACGGTCAATGCAGCGCGAGCGCGGGCGCCAGACAACGCTGCACGAAGGCCGACAGCGCGCCCGGGTCGGGAATCTGCACGTCACGTCGATCCTTTCCGGCGAACGCGATGACCTGCAGGCGCGCCAGCTTCGACAAGGCCCGGCTGACCGATTCGAGCGTCATGCCGAGGTAGTTGCCGATCTCGGCACGCGTCATACGCAGCGTGATCTGGTCGGTCCGCAAGCCGATCCGCGCGAGCGTATCGGCCCAGGAGCGCAGGAACTCGGCGACCCGCGCGTCGGCGGGCAGCGTGCAGACCGACACCAGCGATGCGCGGTCGCGCGCGATCTCGCGACTCATCGCCTCGTGCAGGATCGTCAGCAGCGTCGGATGCGACGCACAGGCCGCAATCAGCGCCTGATAGCGAAACATCCAGATCTCGCCGATATCCATTGCGACCGCGTCGCACGTGTATTCGCCGTTGGCGATGCCGTCGAAGCCGAGCCAGTCGCCGCGGAACTTGAGACTGACGACCTGCTCGCGCCCGTCGGCGGACGGGTTGACGATCTTCACGAAGCCGGTGTTGAGGACGTAGAGCCGGTCGAAGCGTTCGCCGGCCCGGTAGATCGTGTCGCCGACATGCACGACGCGACGCTGCGGCGCGAGCTTGTCGTCCAGCGACTGCAGCATCTCGACGATGCCCGCGCTGGCGCGGCGGTCCGGCGCGGTATCCGGCGTCGCGAACACTCCCCGAGCAGCGGACTGATCGATCGGGCGCGGCAAGGCCGGGGTGACATTGCGATCGGCGCTGGCAGTCGTGAGCATCCTGAATTCCCTGGTCGGCGCCCGGTGAGCGTCTCGATGCAGCGATCCTACGAAGCGAACGACAACGCCGTGCCAACGGCGCATGTCGTTCGGTGACGCTTTGTGAATGGTTGGTGGCGGCCATGTATCGGCGATGAGCAGCGCGGTGCCTTGACCGGCATCAAGGATCTACGGAAACGCGCCGCTAGGCTCGACGGACCTTGCAAGCACGGTGCCGAACGACGCCCATGGATTCCTTGCTGCTTCAGAGCCGCCGGCCGCTCGCGCCGATGTCGCCGCGCAGTGCCGCCGCGTTGCTCGACTGCGCGCGGGCGTTGCAGCAGGCGGCCGAGGCGGGCAGGACCGTGCCGCTGCTGCGCGGCAAGAACCTCGGCTTGATGTGCGCGTCGCCCGATACCCCCGACGCCGCGCTGTTCGAACGCGCCGCCGCGGAGCTGGGCGCGCAGGTCGCGCACATTCGCCCTGGCCTTTCAGCGTCGAGCACCGCGCAGGAAGTGCAACACACCGCGCGGATGCTGGGGCGGCTCTACGACGCGGTCGAATGCCAGGGCATCGCATCGGCGCTGGTGATCCGGATCGGTCGGCAGGCCGGCATCCCGGTCTACGACGCGCTCGCGTCGCAGCAATACCCGACGCTGCAAATCGCCCCGTCGCTCGACGGCGACGCGGCCCGGGCCGACAACCGGCGCTTCGTGCTGCAGGCCGTTCTGCTGGGTGCGTTCGCTTAGAACGGCGCGCCACGACCGGCCCGTGCTAGCGCGAGGTCGTCGCGATGCCGAGGACGGTATACAGCGGACAGAGGGCAGAGATCCCGGTGAGCAACGGCAGCACGCCGATGTAGCCCCAGGCACCGACAGTGCCGGCCGCAGCCAGGCCGATCAGCAGGATGCCGAACAGGACGCGCAGCAGTCGATCGAAGTTTCCGACATTCAATCTGGTCATGGTGGATCTTTCTTTGGTCGGCTCGCGCTCCGACGTCCTCGCGCGATGCCGGAATTCTGCTGCGGTGTCAGGGGCGATCTGTTGCGATGGATCAAGCCGCCGCGCGGCGCGGTCCGCGCGACCCGGCGAAACGGAAGCGCGGTTCGGCGAGACGAAGCAAGTCGTCCGACGTCTGCCTTGACATCGCGCAAGGTTCGCGTCGTCGCGGCCGACGACGATGCGCGGAGGTCGACCATCCGTCTCGAAAACCGCCCCGAGGGAGCATCAATGACAGACCCGCAGCAGCCGCATCGCGCATTCGCCGCACCGACCTTCGCGGCCGCCGCGCTGTGCGCATTGCTGGCCGTCGTCGGCTGCGAACCGGCCGCACAGGCGCCGAAGCCGGCCGTCGCAGCGAGCGTGACGGCGAACGCAGCCCCGGGCGATGCACCAGGCTCGGCGCCGAGCGCCGCGCCGGGCAGCGACCCCTACGACCCGGCGAAGATGGACTTCAAGCCCGGCCCCGCGCAGATCAGCTCGGAGCGCCACAGCGGTGCGTTCGCGAGCGGCAGCGCCCTCAGCCTCGACGCGGCGATCAAGCCGCTCGCGCCGGAACCGGTCAAGGAGATCCGCCTCGACACCAGCCACAAGATCATCGAGATAGCGCCCGGCGTGAAGTTCAGCGCGTGGACCTTCGGCAATCAGGTGCCCGGCCCGGTGGTCCGGGTCCGCGTCGGCGACCGCGTGCGCTTCTCGATGACGAACCGAAGCGACGAGGTCGCGCCCGGCTTGCAGGTGATGGCGGCACCGATGATGCATTCGATGGACTTCCACTCGGCGATGGTCTCGCCGCAGGACAAGTACCGCTCGATCGCGCCGGGGCAGACGATCGCGTTCGACTTCACCGCGAACTATCCCGGCGTGTTCATGTATCACTGCGGCACGCCGATGGTGCTCGAGCACATCGCATCGGGCATGTACGGGATGATGATCGTCGAGCCGCGCGGCGGCTATCCGACCAAGGTCGATCGCGAGTACGCGGTGATCCAGAGCGAGTTCTATACGAAGCTCGACCCGCAGAAGAGGAAGGTCGACGGCCAGCCGCTCTACGTCCTCGACGGCGAGCGCGTGCGCTCGAAGGCGCCGACCTACACCGTCTTCAACGGCCGCTACAACGGCATGGTCGACAAGC
>JBDTXV010000238.1:0-4673 GCA_040006015.1 Caldimonas sp. | reverse complement strand
AAAGCTCGACGCGGCGCCTGCCCGACGGCCGCGTGACGCCGCACTACGACCCGAAGATGGTGATGCAGTTCAGCCACCATCCGCACGATACCGAGCAGTGGGACGCGTGGGACACGCTCGACCTGCCGGTGCTGTGCCTGCGCGGCGAAGATTCCGATCTGCTGTTGCGCGAGACCGCCGCCGCGATGCGCTTGCGCGGGCCGAAGGCCGAAGTCGTCGAAGTCGCCGGCTGCGGCCACGCGCCGGCGCTGAACACGCCGGAGCATTACGCGCTGGTCGAGCGCTTTTTCGTCGCGGCCGGCTGACCCGGAGCGATCGAAAGTGATGCCTTCGCTGTCGCTCGCGGCGCCAGCGGGCCGAGCGCCGAGCCGCCCCAAGCCGGCCCGCACCCCCACGGGGGGTCGTCCGCCGTACCCGGCGGACGAGGGGCTTCATTAATGCAGATCGGCAAGCCGCCGTGCGACGACGCGGTCGTCCGCGCCGGCCTCGTGGCGACCGACTGTTCGGCTTCGACGCGACGTTGGGTCCTCATCGCGACGATCCTCGCGTCGAGCATGGCGTTCGTCGACGGCACGATGGTCAACGTCGCGTTGCCGGCGATCCAGCGCGAGCTGCATGCGACCGCGGCCGGCGCGCAATGGGTCGTCGAGGCGTACGCGTTGCTGCTCGCGGCGCTGCTGCTGGTCGGCGGCTCGCTCGGCGACCGCTTCGGCCGGCGCCGGATCTTCATGATCGGCGTCGCGCTGTTCGTGCTCGCGTCGATCGCCTGCGCCGCATCGCCCGGCTTCGAGGCGCTGATCGCGTCGCGCGCGCTGCAGGGCATCGGCGCGGCGCTGCTGATGCCGGGCAGTCTCGCGCTGATCAGCGCATCGTTTCCAGAAGCGCTGCGCGGCCGCGCGATCGGCACCTGGTCCGGCTTCAGCGGCATCACCGCCGCGGTCGGCCCGGTCGTCGGCGGCTTTCTCGTCGACCATTATTCGTGGACCTGGGCCTTCCTGATCAACCTGCCGGTCGGCATCGCGGTGCTGGCGATCGCGTGGCTGCGCGTTCCGGAAAGCGGCAAGCGCGAGGATCGCGGACCGGCCGATCTACAAGGCGCGCTGCTCGCGACGCTCGCGCTCGGCGGGACCGTCTTCGCTCTGATCGAGGCGCCGGCACGCGGCTGGGGCTCGGCGCCGGTTCTGGTCGGCGCGACGCTCGGCGTCGTCGCTGCGGCCGCGTTCGTCGTCGTCGAGCGCCGCAGCGTCGCGCCGATGCTGCCGTTCGGTCTGTTCCGCAGCCGCGACTTCGGCGCCGCGAATCTGCTGACCTTGCTGCTCTATGCCGCGCTCGGCGGCGGCCTGTTCTTCTTTCCGCTCGACCTGATCCAGGTCCGGGGCTACTCCGCGACGGCGGCCGGCGCGGCGCTGATGCCGTTCGTGCTGATCATGTTCGCGCTGTCGGGCTGGGCCGGTCGGCTCGTCGACCGGGTCGGCTCGCGCGTTCCGCTCGTCGTCGGTCCGGCGATCGCCGCGGCCGGCTTCGCGCTGTTCGCGCTGCCCGGCGTCGACGGCAGCTATTGGTCGACGTTCTTTCCGGCCGTCGTCGTGCTCGGGGTCGGCATGACCGTCACCGTCGCGCCGCTGACGACGACGGTGATGAACGCGGTGCCGCAGCAGATGGCCGGGCTCGCATCGGGCGTCAACAACGCGGTGTCGCGCAGCGCCGCGCTGCTCGCGATCGCGTTGTTCGGCCTCGTGATGGCGGGCGCGAACGGTTCGTTCGTCGGCGGATTTCGGCGCGTGATGCTGCTCAGCGCCGGCCTCGCGTTGCTCGGCAGCGTCGGCGCGTGGGCGCTGCTCGAGAAGCGCATGCCGGACGGTCTGAATCAACGACAGGGCGGTTCCTGAGCGGCACCTCGGCGCGCATCCGTCGAAGATTCGCGCGCGCGGCATCGCGCCGCCGCGATTGCGCAGCGGGATGGCCGCGCCTCACGCGGCCAGCGTTTCGATCCAGCGCGCGAACGCATCGAGCATCTCGGTGCGCACGTCGGCATCGCGACGGCCGCTGCGCGCCGGAACATGGAACGAGTGATCGGCGTCCTCGAACAGCTCGAGCGTCGCGCGCGCGCCGAGCCCGTCGACGACCGAACGGAGCAGCGCGACGTCGGCGAGATCGTCGCGCGTGCCCTGCAGAAACAGCATCGGGATCTGCACGTCGCGCAAATGCGCGGCGCGCTCGATGCCGGGCCGGCCGGGCGGATGGAGCGGAAAGCCGAGGAACGCGAGGCCGCGCACGCCGGGCAGCGGTTGCGCGGCCTGGGCCTGAGACGTCATCCGTCCGCCGAACGACTTGCCGCCGGCGACGAGCGCGAGCCCCGGAAGATGCACCGATGCCGCCGCGACCGCGGCGCGCACCGCGGCATGGGCGACCGCCGGCGCATCGGGCCGCTTCGAGCCTTTCTCCATCGACGGGAACTGATAGCGCAGCGTCGCGATGCCGCGCCCGCCGAGCCCGTCCGCGACCGCGCCGAGGAACGGATGGGTCATCCCGGCGCCGGCGCCATGCGCGAGGACATAGCCGAGGCGTGCGTTCGGCGGCGCCTGCAACAGTCCGGAGACTCGCGTGCCGGCGTCGATCGCGATCGTCAACGGTTCCGGCGCGGGGTTCATCGCTGCGTCAGTTCGCCTTCGCCTGCGGCGCGGCCTTGCAGACGTGGCCGATGATCGTGTCGCGGATCGTCTTCGGGCTCGCTTCGAGATAAGGCAGCGACTGTTCCTCGTACTTGTAGCTCGAGACGAGGTCGGTGCCGCGCGCATCGGCGTAGCGCATCCCTTCGGCGACCGCGTAGCCGCGGTTCGTGCAGTTCGAGATCTGCACCTGGCGTTCGAGGCGATATGTTTTTACGCCGCCGGTGTCGGGCACCTCGGTCGGGCTGTTCCAGCGCCACTCGAGCGCGGCACGGACCTCCGCGCCGTTGCGGCGCATCGAATCCTTGTCGATGTAGACGCTGGCGAGGCTGGTTTCACCGACCTTGTCCCAGGTCGCCGCGCAAGCCAGCGCGGGAGCGGCGAGAACGCAAGCGAGGGTGAGCAGGCGCAGGAGCGGCATAGGGTCTCGTCGATGGCACCCGGAAGGTCGGGCTGCAGAAAAGCATACGAGTTGCCCCGGCCCGAGTGCAGACCGTCCGTCTCAAGCGGCCGGCGACTCGGTACTTTTTGCCAGTTCCTCGGCGCTGACGAGGCCGCGGCGCGACTCGCGCCGTGCGATCCAGATCGTCGCGGCACAGATCACCGCGCCGCCGATCAACGTCGACCGGCTCGGCACTTCGGCGAACAGCAGCCAGCCGATCGCGGTGGCCCAGACCAGATCGAGAAATTTGACCGATTGCGTCGACGAGATGTCGGCGGTGCGGAACGATCGCGTCAGGCAATAGTGACCGGTGCTGCCGAGCAGACCGCAGACCGCGAAGCCGAACCACTGGCTGAGCGTCGGCGACTGCCAGTGCGTTAGCGCGAGCGGCAAACTGAACAGTGTCACGCTGACGGCCTGCCAGACGACGATCACGCCGGTGCTCTCGTGCCGCGTCAGGCCCTTCGTCAGCAGGAACGACGCCGCGAACACCGGTGCCGACGCGAGCATCACCAGGTTGTAGACCCCGCCGCTGCCCGCCATCTTCGGCGCCAGCACGATCAGCACGCCGCCGAGCCCGATTCCCGACGCGAGCCAGCGCTCCCAGCGCATCGGCTCGTGGAAGAAGATGTAGGCGCCGACCATGATGAAGATCGGTCCGGTGAAGCCGATCGCGGTCATGTCGGCGAGCGGAATCTTCGGCAACGCCGCGAACCACAGGCAGAGGCCGAGCGTGTGCACCGCGCCGCGCGTGAACTGGCCGCCGAGGTGCTTCGGCCAGTAGCTGCGCACGCCGCCGCGCAGCACCAGCGGCAACACGACGAGCAGCCCGAACAGGTAGCGCAGGAACTGGCTCTGGAACGGATCGAGCTGCAAGGTCAGCAGCCGCATCAGCGCATTCAGATGCGCGAACACGAGGCCGGAGGTCGCGGCCCAGATCAGCCCGCGCACCGGTGCCGGCAGCGCGGCCGCGTCGCGGCGCATCGTGCAGATGCGCCGCCGCGCCCAGCCGCGGCGCGAGCGGACAAGCCGCGCCGGCGCGCGGCCATCGTTCACGGGATCCATCGACGCCCAGTCTAACGAGGCCGACCCGGCTCATCGCGCACCGCGCGGATTGCGCGCGAAGGCCCCGATTGCGGCAAGGCCGGCGCTGCACGCCGCCGCTCCCGCATTCCCTAGAATGTTCGGCTCCGCTCCGGCAAGCCGTTCCCGTGTTGCCGCCTTGAAAGCCTCTCCCGCATGAGTTCCGGTGTCATCCGCATCCGCGGCGCGCGTCAACACAACCTGAAGAACCTGGACCTCGACATCCGCACCGGCGAGATGACGGTGGTCACCGGGCCGAGCGGTTCGGGCAAGTCGAGCCTGGTGTTCGACACGCTGTATGCCGAAGGGCAGCGGCGCTATGTCGAGACCTTCAGCGCCTATGCGCGCCAGTTCCTCGACCGGATGGACCGGCCCGCGGTCGACCGCGTCGACGGCGTGCCGCCGGCAATCGCGATCGACCAGACCAATCCGGTGCGCAGCTCGCGCAGCACGGTCGGCACGATGACCGAGCTGAACGA
>JBDTXV010000237.1:0-4675 GCA_040006015.1 Caldimonas sp. | reverse complement strand
TCGACAACCCGGGCAGCGCGCTCGACCGCTCCGGCCACCCGAACCCGGTGCCGCGGATCGTCGGGCCGATCCGGCGCCGGCATGCCGTCGAGGTCGAGGACCTGCTGTTCCTGAAGCGGCACACGACGCGCAAGGTCAAGATCACGGTGCCGGGCCCGTTCACGATGCTGCAGCAGGCACAGAACGATCACTACGCGAGCGAGGCCGAGGCCGCGCTCGACTACGCGGCCGCGGTCAACGAAGAGATCCGCGACCTGTTCGCGGCCGGCGCCGACGTCGTCCAGATCGACGAGCCGTACATGCAGGCGCGGCCCGATAAGGCGCGCCAGTACGGTCTCGCGGCGCTCGAGCGCGCGCTCGACGGCATCACCGGGACGACGGCAGTGCACATCTGCTTCGGCTACGCCGCGGTGATCCACCAGCGGCCGAGCGGCTACTCGTTCCTGGCCGAGCTGGCGCAGTGCCGTTGCCGCCAGGTCTCGATCGAGACCGCGCAGGCGAAGCTCGACTGCAAGGTCCTCGAGCAGCTCGCCGACAAGCACATCATGGTCGGCTGCCTCGACCTGTCGGACATGAACGTCGAGACCCCCGAGGTCGTCGCCGCACGGATCCGCCGCGCGCTGCCGTATGTCGACGCAGAGCGCGTGATCCTCGCGCCCGACTGCGGCATGAAGTACCTGCCGAGAGAGGTCGCCGACGGCAAGTTGCGCGCGATGGTCGCGGCCGCGGAGATGCTGCGGCGCGAATACCGCTGAGCGGCGGCGGGACGAAGCCGCTGCCGCGGTGCCGGAAAGGAGCGAAAGGAACGCGCCGAAAAAAGTTGAAATGTCTTGCGCTGCGGGCCGACCTACGGCCTCGATCGTCTCCGACCTCTCAACGCAAGGAACCCGGCATGACCCAACTCCCGCTACTTCTCGTCAACGCCCGCGGCGCCGCGGCTCGCAATGCGACGACCGGTCTTGTCGCACTGACGCTGATGGCCGGTGCCATGCAGCTGGCGTTCGCGGGCCAGGACAAGACCGATGGCGTCGTCTATGTCGAGAGCAACATCGGGACCCCGAACGGGAATTCGGTCCTCGCGTTCCGGCGCGGCGCGAATGGCGAACTGAAGCCGCTTTCGGGATCGCCGTTCGCGACGCGCGGCCGCGGCATCTTCGACTCGTCGCTGAAGCTCGGGCCGTTCGATGCCGATCAGCTGATCGTCACCAACGCCGACAAGACCCTGCTGTTCGCGGTCAACGGCGGTTCGAACACGGTGGCCGTCTTCAAGATCCATCCCGACGGCAGCCTCAGCCACGTCGATGGCTCGCCGTTCCCTTCCGGTGGCGTCAACCCGGTCAGTGTCGGCGTCAGTCGCGACACGCTGGTCGTCGTCAACAAGGCGATGGATCCCCAGCAGAGCGTCACGTCGCTGCCGAACTACACGTCGTTCCACTTCACTCCGGACGGGCGGATCGATGCGCTCCAACTCTCCAGTGTGCCGGTGGACGTGAACAACTCGCCGTCGCAGGCGCTCGTGTCGCCGAACCAGCGCATTCTGTTCGGCGCCGATTTCCTCGGCGGGCTGCTGCAGTCGTTCGAGATCGGAGCGACCGGCGCGCTCACGCAAAACACGCCGCAGCCATTGCCACAGGCGGCCTTCGAAGGTTCCTCCGCGCCCCGCCTGCCGCTCGGGCTCACCGCGCATCCGAACCGGCCGGTGCTGTACGTGGGCCTGGTCACCGTGAACAAGCTCGCCGTCTACACCTACGACGGCTCCGGCCATCTTTCATATGTGCGATCCGTCGACGTCTCCGGCAGCGCCCCGTGCTGGGTGCGCACGAATGCCGACGGCTCGCGCCTGTATTCCTCCAACACCGGCGACTCCTCCATCACGGTCTACGACACGACGGATCCGCTGCTGCCGAAGGAAATCCAGAAGCTGAAACTGAATGGAGAAGGAAGCGCGTTCCAGCTCGAGTTGGACCCGCGCGGCGACTACCTGTACGTCGTGACGCAGCGCGCGTCGGCGACCACCCCGATCGGGCAAGGAAACACGCTGCATGCGTTGAAGGTGCATCCCGACGGAAAGCTCGCCGAAGCGGGTCCCGCGTTGCAGCTCACTCTGCCGGCCGGAACGCGGCCGCAAGGGCTCGCGACCTTCTGACTCTCGGGGCGCCCGGCGAGACCTAGGGCCGGGCCGATGAACCCGGGACGCCGGACTCGCCCTCCGGAACCGCGGCAGCCGGAACCGCAGCCGTCCCAACCGGAAGGCTGCCCGCGCTCGCTGCCGGCAACGGCAGGCGCGCGAGCTGCGCGAGCGCGAGGGTCGAATAGAGCGGCGCGCTGATCCAGCGCGAGATCAGGCTCGCGCCGAGAGCCGCGGCCATCAGGCTGAGCACCATCGCATGGCCGTCGACCATTTCCATCACGATGATGAACGCGGTGATCGGCGCCTGCGTGACCGCAGCCAGAAACGCGGTCATTCCCAGCGCGATCAGGGGAGCTGCGGCCGGCCCCAGGTGCGTCAGCTGCGCGATGTCGTTGCCGACGCCGGCACCGATCGCCAGCGACGGCGCGAAGATGCCGCCCGGCACGCCCGACCACACCGCGAGCCAGGTCGCGACGATGCGCAAGGTCACGTACAGGAACGGCATGTCGGACTGACCTTCGATCAGGCGCCGCGTGTAGTCGTAGCCGCTGCCGAACGTGAGGCCGCCGCTGACGACGCCGATCACCGCGATCGCGAGACCGCACCCCGCTGCGAACCGCAGCGGATAGACGTGGCGCCACCTGCCGAGACGATCCGGACCGTGGACGACGGATGCGTGGAGCAGGCGCGAGAAGACCCCGCCGAGCAGACCGCAGCCGGCGATGACAGTCAGTCCGGGCAAGACGAAATCGAGACCGAGCTTCGGCACCCTGATGACCCCGAAGTAGGTTGCATTGCCGAAGACCGATACCGCGACCAGGCCGGACAGCACGATTGCCGCGATCAGCAGGCCGCTGTTGCGCTGCTCGATCTTGCGGGTCAGCTCCTCGATCGCGAACATCACGCCGGCCAGCGGCGCGTTGAACGCGGCCGCGATGCCGGCCGCTCCGCCTGCGACAAGGAGCCCCTGCCGATTGATCGCCGTGCGTTGCGGCAGCCAGCGCGCCGCGTGCTGCATCACGCCGGCGGCGATCTGCACCGACGGTCCTTCGCGTCCGATCGCCAGGCCGCCGAGCAGGCCGCCGGCGGTCAACAGCGTCTTCGCGACGCTCAATCTCAACGACACGAAGAGCGGCTGGTGCTCGGGCGCGACGGCCGGAGAAAGCGCCGCCATCACCTGCGGGATGCCCGACCCCGCGGCGCCCGGCGCAAAGCGCAGCGTGAGCCACGCAAGACCGGTTGTCCACGCCGGAGTCCACAGCAACGGCAACAGCGGCTGCCAATGCCTCAGCCCGTCGAAGGCGCTCAACGCGAATTGGCTGAGCCATGTCAGGCCGACCACCGCGAGCCCGGCGAGCGCCGCATACGTCAGCACGACGACGCGCGCCAGCCACTGGCGCCAATCGCTCAGGTCCGTGCGGACTGCGGTGATGAAGTCGGGTTGCACCATTCGGGTTCTGCTATCGCCTGGGTATCATGCGCGGCGATGCGACGAACCCGGCAGTCCGAAGCGAAATCGAGCGCGACCGCAGTCGGACCGGAAAAGTCGGCGACGCTCGCGCTGCGCCAGTTTCGGCAGATCTTCAACGCCGTCAGGACCCACTTCCAGCAGGTCGAGAAGAAGGTCGGCCTGGGCGGCGCGCAAGTCTGGGCGCTCAGCGTCGTGCGCGATGCGCCGGACATCGGCGTCGGTCATCTGGCGCAGGCGCTGAACATCCACCAATCGACCGCGAGCAACCTCGTGAAGGCTCTCGTTTCGCGCCAGCTCGTCGCCGCGACCAAGAGCGAGAGCGACAGGCGGACCGTCGGACTTCGCTTGCTGCCGGCCGGTCGGCGCGTGTTGAAGCGCAGCCCCGAACCGTTCGCCGGCGTGTTGCCGGAAGCGCTGAATGCGCTCGACCCGAAAACGCTGAACCGCTTGAACCGCGACCTGGCGAAGCTGCTGGAAGCGCTCCATGCGGATGAACGAGGCGCCGACATCCCGCTCGCCGATCTTTGATCGCCGCGGCGAAATGAACACGCACGACCGCCGGCGGGGCGGGCCCCGGTTCGCTTGACGGATCGAAGGATCGATCGTGCGCGCCGACTCACGGTGCCGATCCACCCGACTCCAGCGACAGCGCCGACATCGTCGGGCCGGACAGAGCGGTCACGAGGACCGTCGTCGCTCCGGGCTTGACCCGCAAGACGCCAGGCGCGACGGACGCGAAGCGGGCGAAGGTCGACGCCGGCGCGGAAGCGGCCGGCTGGTGCCGCGCCTGGTAAGCGTCCCACTCGCGCTTGCGCACGTCGGGCGGCAGCTTGCGCAGATAGGCGAAATGGAGCCGGACCTCGGCCCGCTCCTTCGGCGTCAGCCGCGCCCATTCGACCATCCGCGAGCCGGCCCGGTCGCGGTCGACCGACGGGCGTTTCTGCAGTCTGGCGCCGACCTCGAGCCAGGTCTTCCTGACATGCGGATCGAGCGACTTCCAGGTCTCGCGCAACGGTTGCAGAACGGCCCGCTGTTGAGATTGAAGATTGTCCCAACCCGCCTCCGCCTCCGCC
>JBDTXV010000236.1:0-4680 GCA_040006015.1 Caldimonas sp. | reverse complement strand
TCAAGACCGTCAACGCGCTCGAGCCGTTCCAGAAGGGCGACATCGTCGTCGACGGGATCTCGATCGCGGATCCGAAGACGAACTTGCCGAAGCTGCGCGCCCGCGTCGGGATGGTGTTCCAGCACTTCGAGCTGTTTCCGCACCTGACCGTCACGCAGAACCTCACCTTGGCGCAGATCAAGGTGCTGAGCCGCTCGACCGACGAGGCGACCGCGCGCGGTCTGAAGATGCTCGACCGCGTCGGCCTGATGGTTCACAAGGACAAGTTCCCGGGGCAGCTCTCCGGCGGCCAGCAGCAGCGCGTCGCGATCGCGCGCGCGCTCAGCATGGACCCGATCGTGATGCTGTTCGACGAGCCCACTTCGGCGCTCGATCCGGAGATGGTCGGTGAAGTGCTCGACGTGATGGTCAAGCTCGCCGAAGAGGGGATGACGATGATGGTCGTCACGCACGAGATGGGCTTCGCGCGCAAGGTCGCACATCGCGTGATCTTCATGGACGTCGGCAAGATCGTCGAGGACTGCACCCGCGATGAATTCTTCGGCGACCCCGACGCGCGCTCGCCGCGCGCGAAGGAGTTCCTCTCGAAGATCCTCGCGCACTGAAGCCGGGCCCGGCGTCTCGATCCGCCGGCCGCGTCCGGTGCGTCAAGCCAGCTCTTCGTGCGGGCGGAGGATATTGCCTTCGGTGTCCTCGAGCACGCGGCCTTCACTGCGGCGACAGAACGCAGCGCGATCGAGAATCGGCGCGATGCGAGAATCGGCGCGATGACCGATCAGCTCACGATCGTCCGCCCGGACGACTGGCACCTGCATCTGCGCGACGGCGCCGCGCTGGCTTCGGTTGTGCCGGCAAGCGCACGCCAGTTCGGCCGCGCGATCATCATGCCGAATCTGAAGCCGCCGATCACGACTGCGGCACTCGCACTCGCTTATCGTGAGCGCATCCGCAAAGCAGTGCCCCAGGGACTTGCGTTCGAGCCATTGATGACGCTCTATTTGACCGACCGGCTTTCCGCAGCCGAGGTCCTTCACGCGAGCGAGTCCGGAGTCGTCGCGGTCAAGCTCTATCCGGCCGGCGCGACGACGAACAGCGCCGCCGGCGTAACCGACCTCTCGAGCACGTATCCGGCGCTCGAGGCCATGCAGCGCATCGGCATGCCGCTGCTGGTGCACGGCGAAGTCACCGATCCGGCGGTCGACCTGTTCGATCGCGAGCGCGTCTTCGTCGAACGCGAGCTGATTCCGCTGCGGCGCGACTTTCCGGAGCTGAAGATCGTCGTCGAGCACGTGACGACGCGCGAGGCGGCGCAGTACGTCGCCGAAGCCGGCCCGCACACGGCCGCGACGATCACCGCGCACCATCTGCTCTACAACCGCAACGCGATCTTTCTCGGCGGCATCCGGCCGCACTACTACTGCCTGCCGGTGCTGAAGCGCGAAGAGCACCGCCAGGCGCTCGTCGCCGCCGCGACCTCGGGCAGCGGACGCTTCTTTCTCGGCACCGACAGCGCGCCGCATCCGGCGGCGCTGAAGGAGCATGCGACCGGCTGCGCCGGCTGCTACACCGCGCTGTCCGCGCTCGAGCTCTACGTCGAGGCCTTCGATGCGGCCGGTGCGCTCGATCGCTTCGAGGCCTTCGCGAGCTTCGCCGGCCCGGCGTTCTACGGCCTGCCGCGCAACGAAAGCCGGATCACGCTGCGGCGCACGAGCTGGGTCGTGCCCGAGACGGTGCCGTTCGGAAACGCCGAGCTGAAGCCGCTGCGCGGCGGCGAAACGCTGACCTGGAAGCTGCTCGACGAGGTACCCGCATGATCGAAAAACAAGCCCGCATCGCACTGCTGATCGATGCCGACAATTCGCCGTCGAGCAAGATCGACGTGATCCTCGCCGAGCTCGCGAAGGTCGGCGTCGCGAACATTCGCCGCGCCTACGGCAACTGGAAGAAGGACGGCCTGAAGGGCTGGGAAGGCGTGCTGCACGAATACGCGATCCGGCCGATCCAGCAATTCGATTATTCGAAAGGCAAGAACGCGACCGACATGGGCATGGTCATCGACGCGATGGACCTGCTCTACACCGATCAGCCCGAAGCGTTCGGCATCGTCTCGTCGGACAGCGATTTCACGCCGCTCGTGATGCACCTGAAGGCCAAAGGCGCGCAGGTGTTCGGCTTCGGCGCGAAGAAGACGCCGATGCCGTTCGTCAACGCCTGCTCGCGCTTCCTCTATCTCGAGAACCTCGGCCGCACCGGCGCGGCCGAGGCCGAGCCGGACGCGAAGGCGCCGGCGTCGGGGAGGGGGGCGGCGCGCAAGGCCCGCGGCGGCGCGAAGGCCGATGCGGCGGCCGAGCCCGGCGTCGAAAGCGCGCCGCTGCGCCTCGACAGCGGCGCGTTGCGGCAGGACGCGCGCCTTGTCGGGCTGCTGCGCAATGCGGTCGAGTCGGCGGCCGCGGAAGACGGCTGGTCGGCGCTCGGCGCGGTCGGCCAGCAGATCGGCAACCAGGCTTCGTTCGACCCGCGCAATTACGGCTACCGGAAACTGCTCGATCTGATCGAAGCCAGCCAGTTGTTCGAACTCGATCGGCGCGGCAGCCAGGTCGTGCTGCGCGACAAGCGCCAGGCCAAGGTCGGCCGAAGCTGAGACGCTGCGGCAGCAGGGCGATCCCGGCGCGCGAGACGCCGCGGTCGCGAGCGGCAAGAAAGCGAGAACGCGAAAGACAAAAAAGCGAAGGCGGCCGGAGGCCGCCTTCGCTCGGTCTTGCGATCGACCCGGCGTCAGCCGGGCGAGGGGTTTACTTCTTCGGCGGTTCGCCGACCGGCTGGGCGGCTTCGCCTGCGGGCTGGGTCTTGCCCGACTTCACGTCGGACCGGGTCTGCGCCTTGCGCTCTGCGCGGGTCTTCGTCGACTTCGCGGTCTTTTCGGCCTTCTCCGTCTTCATGTCCGACGCATCACCGGCCGGCTTCAGGCCACCGGTAGCACGTGCGGCCTTGGTGTCGCTCTTGCCTTCGGCGCGCGACTTGTCGGACATCGACGGGGCGCTGGCGCCCGACGTCATCGCGCCCGGGCCTTCGCCGGCCGGGGTCAGCTTGCCGGCCTTCTCGGCGGCTTTGGTCTCGGCCTTGACATCGGCGCGCATCGGCGTCGAGGCTTGGGCGAAGGCGCCCTGGGCGAACACGGCGAAGGCTGCGGCAGCCACGACGGTCAGAACGTTTTTCGTCTTCATTGGAACTCCTGTTCAGGATAAAGCTACGGGCATCTGATGAAGTCAACGCACTCGAATTACATCGTCGGGGGCGAGACTAGACATCAAAACGCGCCACTGCCGGAATGGGTTGACGCGTCGATCGGAGCGAGCGGGGCTGCTCACCGCCGCGCAGTTTAGCCGGAACGGATCGATTTCTCCATGCTCGGCGACCTGTAGCGCAAGCCGTGCGTGGCGCCGGCGCCACCTTTCGAGCGACGGCGCCGGCCGAGCCCGCCGCGACCGCTCGCCGATAATCCCGGTGTGAAGCAAGCCAGGCCGCCGCTGGTGCGAGACCCGAAAGGGTGCACTGGAGGAAGGTCCGGACTGCGCAGGGCGGCGTAGCAGCTAACGGCTGTCCACCGTGAGGTGAGGATCAGAGCAACAGAGACGAGTCGGCCGTTTCGGCGGCCGGGTGAAACGGGCAATCTCTACGCGCAGCAATACCAAATAGGCCGACGTGGCGTTGCGGGAAACCGGAACGCGTTGAAGTGTGGCTCCGCACGAGTCGGCGGGTAGGTAGCACCGAGCCGGGCAGCGATGCCCGGCCCAGATGAATGGCGGTCACGGCGGGCCCGCCGCAAGGCGGGTCCGCCGCACAGAATCCGGCCTATCGGCTTGCTTCACACTTTTCTTCGGCCGCGCGTCGCGGTCTGCCGAGCAGGATCCGCGTGGGCCGTCGCTACACTCGACCGGCCGATGAATCCGGATGCCGATACCTTGTGGCGCGCGCCGAGCTGGGCCCTGGCGGTGCTGCTGGCCTGTCTTGGCATGCTCGGCCCGTTCTCGATCGACACGTATCTGCCTGCGTTCACCGGGATCGCGCAGGCGATCGGCGCGACGCCGGTCGAGATGCAGCAGACGCTGTCCGCGTATCTGTTCGGCTTCGCGGTGATGAACCTGTTCCACGGCGCGCTTTCCGACAGTTTCGGCCGGCGCCCGGTCGTACTGATCGGCCTGGTCGTCTTCACGTTCGCGTCGGCCGGCTGCGCGCTCGCGCAGCACATCGGCGCGCTGGTCTTTTTCCGTGCGGTCCAGGGCATGTCGGCGGGCGCCGGAATCGTGATCTCGCGCGCGGTGATCCGCGACATGTTTCCGCCGGCCGATGCGCAGCGCGTGATGTCGCAGGTGACGATCTATTTCGGCGTCGCGCCGGCGGTCGCGCCGATGGTCGGCGGCTTCCTGTTCGTGCACTCGAGCTGGCACTCGATCTTCTGGTTCCTGACCGGCGTCGGTGCGGTCCTCTGGCTCGCGAACTACAAGCTGCTGCCCGAGACGCTGCACGGCACGCACCGGCAGCCGTTCAACGTGCGCAACCTGCTGACGGGCTACTGGAAGCTCGGTAGCAGCCCGCGCTTTCTGATGCTCGCGCTCGCCAGCGGAATCCCGTTCAACGGCATGTTCCTCTACGTGCTGTCGGCGCCGGTCTTTCTCGGCG
>JBDTXV010000235.1:0-4685 GCA_040006015.1 Caldimonas sp. | reverse complement strand
CCTGCGCGGTGCAGATGTTGCTCGTCGCCTTTTCGCGCCGGATGTGCTGCTCGCGCGTCTGCAGCGCGAGGCGATAGGCCGGCGCGCCGTGCGCGTCGACGCTGACGCCGACGAGACGGCCCGGCATCGAGCGCTTGAACTCGTCCCGGGTCGCGAGATAGGCGGCATGCGGGCCGCCGTTGCCGATCGGCATCCCGAAGCGCTGCGTCGTGCCGACGCAGATGTCGGCGCCGACCTCGCCGGGCGCCACCAGCAGCGTCAGCGCGAGCAGGTCGGCGGCGACGACCACGACGCCGCCGCGCGCATGCACCGCGTCGATGATCGGCTTCAGATCGTGGACGACACCCGAGACGCCGGGATATTGCAGCAGCACCGCATATGCATCGACCGCGCCTGCGGCGTCGGCCGGTCCGGTCCGGACCTCGATGCCGAGCGGGCGCGCGCGCGTGCGCACGACGTCGAGCGTTTGCGGCAGCACGTCGTCGGCGACGAAGAACGTTGTCGAGCGGTTCGCCTCGGCGCCGCTGCGCGCGCGCAGCGCGAGCGTCATCGCTTCGGCCGCCGCGGTCGCCTCGTCGAGCATCGACGCTCCGGCGATCGACATCCCGGTCAGGTCGCAGACCATCGTCTGGAAATTGACCAGCGCTTCGAGCCGGCCTTGCGAAATCTCGGCCTGGTACGGCGTGTACGCGGTGTACCAGGCCGGGTTCTCGAGCACGTTGCGCAGGATCACCGCCGGCGTGTGCGTGCCGTGATAGCCCTGACCGATGAAGCTCTTCAGCACCCGGTTCTGCGCCGCGATCCGGCGCAGCTCGGCGAGCGCCTCGGCTTCGCCCGCCGCCGGCGGCAGCGCCATCGGCGCGCTGCGCGCGATCGCGCGCGGCACGACGGCCTCGATCAGCGCCGCGCGCGACGAGGCGCCGATCGTCGCGAGCATGCGGCGCTCGTCGTCGGCATCGATGCCGATGTGGCGGGCGACGAACTCGGCGTGGTCTTCGAGCGCGGCGAGCGGCTTCTGGGCGGACATGAGCATGGGTCGACGGTGTCGGATGGAGGCGGCGGAAGGCGAGTCCGCGCGTCGGTTGCGGAGGCCCTCAGACGGTCTTCAGCAGCGTCTCGTAGGCCGGCCCGTCGAGCAGCTCGCGCAACTCGGCCGGCTCGGCGACGCGGACCTTGAAGAACCAGCCGGACGCGAGCGGATCGGTGTTCGCGAGCGACGGGTCACCGCGCAGCTTCTCGTTGACTTCGATGACCTCGCCGCCGACCGGCATGTACAGGTCGGCCGCCGCCTTCACCGATTCGACGACGCCGGCGACTTCGCCGCGCTTGAAGGTCGAGCCGGGCGCCGGCAGGTCGACGAAGACGATGTCGCCGAGCGCGTCCTGCGCATGCGGCGTGATCCCGACGGTCGCCGCGGCCGGATCCGAGGTGTCGATCCATTCGTGATCGGTGGTGTACATGAGGGTCATCGGAAGCTCCTGGGGTGGGAATCGATCGGCGTGACCGCAGCGACACGGACAAGGCCGCTGCGGCGCAAAGACTCAGCCGCGGAAATAGCGATGCGGCGCGAACGGCAGCGCGCTGACGCGCATCGGCTGGCGCGCGCCGCGCACTTCGGCATAGACCTCGTGACCGGCGATCGCATGGTTCGCCGCGAGATAGGCCATCGCGATCGGCCTGTTGACGGTCGGGCCGATCGTGCCGCTCGTGACATGGCCGAGCTTGCGTCCGGCGCCGTCGATCACGATCGCGCCTTCGCGCACCGGCACGCGCTCGAGGCCCGCGAGACCGACGCGCTTGCTGACCGCGCCGGTCGAGAGCTGCGCTTCGATCACCGCGGCGCCGGGATAGCGGCCCTCGCGCGCGCCGCCGGGACGGCGCACCTTCTGAATCGCCCATCCGAGACCGGCCTCGACCGGCGTTGTCGTCGTGTCGATGTCGTGGCCGTAGAGGCAGAGGCCGGCTTCGAGACGCAGCGTGTCGCGCGCGCCGAGCCCGGCCGGCTTGACCTCCGGCAGCGCGAGCAGCACGCGCGCGAGCGCGTCGGCGTGCTCGTCGGTGACCGAGATCTCGAAGCCGTCTTCACCGGTATAGCCGGAACGCGTGACGTAGCAGGCCGTGCCGGCGAGCGCCACGTCGGTGCCGGTCATGAACGCCAGCTTGCCGATGCCCGGCGCGAGCCGCGCGAGCGCCGCCGCGGCCTTCGGGCCCTGCAGCGCGAGCAGCGCGCGCTCGTCGAGGCGGCGCACCGTGCAGCGATCGCCGATGTGCAGGTTCAGGTGGCGGACGTCGGCGTCCTTGCACGCGGCATTGACGATCAGCAGCAGTTCGCCGTCGCAGCGCGTGACCATCAGGTCGTCGAGGATGCCGCCGTTCGAATTCGTGAAGAAGGCATAGCGCTGCTTCGCGTTCGGCAGGTCGGCGATGTCCATCGGGACCAGCGTCTCGAGCGCGCGCGCGGCGCCGTCGCCGACGAGACGCAACTGGCCCATGTGCGAGACGTCGAAGAGCGCGGCCGCGGTCCGGCAGTGGCGGTGCTCGGCGATGATCCCGGCCGGGTAGGCAACCGGCATCTCGTAGCCGGCGAACGGCGTCATCTTTGCGCCGAGCTCCACATGCAGCGCGTGCAGCGGCGTCTTCAGCAGGTCGGTCGCGGACATCGGACTCTCCAAGGGCTACGTTCCAGGCGGCGCGAACCGTTCGCGCCGAAACATGCCCTCTCTGTCCGCTTTACCTGAGAGATTGGCGGGCCCGACCACGGGTACCGCTTGCCCCTTCGGTGGGCCCGTTCGCGACGGGCCTCTCTCCAGCGAGGAACGCTTCGGGTGAAGCGCTTGCCAGTCCTTTTGCCTGAGCGTTCGACCCTTCTTCGGGACGGGGCCTGCGCCTTCGGCGGCTTCACGCGGAAGCTCTCTCCTGACAACCCAAAGTGTACGCGTCGTCCTGAATAATCGCATCCATGACGCAAGCGGACGAGTGGTTGAAGGTCGAGTCGCTCGATCTCGAGGCCCACGGCGTGGCCCACAACGCCGAAGGCAAGGTCGTCTTCATCGAGGATGCGTTGCCCGGCGAGGAAGTGCAGGTGCAGGTGCATCGGCGCAAGAACAACTGGGAGCAGGCCTCGATCGCGGCAAGGCGCCGCGACAGCGCGCAACGCGTCGTGCCGCGCTGCCCGCACTTTGGCGTCTGCGGCGGCTGCAAGATGCAGCATTTCCATGTCGGCGCACAGGTCGCGACGAAGCAGCGCGCGCTCGAGGATGCGCTCTGGCACCTCGGCAAGGTCCGGCCCGAGCAGGTGCTGCGGCCGATCGAAGGACCGGCCTGGCGCTATCGTCAGCGGGCGCGGCTTTCGGTTCGGCATGTCGCGAAGAAGGGCAAGGTGCTGGTCGGCTTCCACGAGCGCAAGTCGAGCTTCGTCGCCGACATGGACAGCTGCGAGGTGCTGCCGCTGCACTTGAGCCGGATGCTGGTGCCGCTGCGCGAGCTGGTCGCGGCGATGGACCAGCGCGATCGTCTGCCGCAGATCGAGGTTGCCGTCGGCGACTCGGTCACCGCGCTGGTGCTGCGCCATCTCGAGCCGCTGACTGCCGGCGATATCGCGCGTCTGCATGCGTTCGCAGCGGTGCACGGCGTGCAGTGGTGGCTGCAGCCGAAAGGGCCGGACACGGTGCAGCGTCTGACCGAAGGCGGCCCGGCGCTCGACTACGCGCTGCCCGAGTTCGGCATCCGGATCGCGTTCAAGCCGACCGATTTCACGCAGGTCAACCACGCGATCAATCGCGTCCTCGTCGGCCGCGCGCTGCGCCTGCTCGACGTGCAGCGAGACGAGCGCGTGATCGACTGGTTCTGCGGCCTGGGCAACTTCACGTTCGCGCTCGCGACGCAGGCGCGCGAGGCGCTCGGCATCGAAGGCAGCGCGACGCTGGTCGAGCGCGCGCGCGAGGGCGCGGCCGCGAACGGTCTTTCGGAGCGCGCGCGCTTCGTCGCTCGCAATCTGTTCGAGCTCGGCCCGGACGATCTGGCCGGTTACGGCGCGGTCGAGAAGTGGCTCGTCGATCCGCCGCGCGAAGGCGCTTTCGCGATCGCGAAGGCGCTCGCCGACCTGCATCAGGATCCGGCGCTCGCGCCCGGCTTCGAGGCGCCGCAGCGCATCGTCTACGTCAGCTGCAACCCGGCGACCTTGGCTCGCGATGCCGGGCTCCTGGTCCATCAGGCCGGCTATCGCTGCACCGCCGCCGGGGCGATCAACATGTTTCCGCACACCGCGCACGTCGAGAGCCTCGCGGTGTTCGAGCGCGGGTGAGGGCGTCCCCGTCGCGGCGGCGGGCAAAAAAACGAAGCCCGCAGGCTCCGTTCACGGAGAGAGAAAGGGAACCCCGGTCAGTCGCGGCCGCCGGCGAAGCCGAGCAGCGACAGCAGCGACGTGAACACGTTGTACAGGCTCACGTAGACGCCGAGGGTCGCGGTGATGTAGTTGGTTTCCTCGCCGTCCTTCACGCGCTTCAGGTCGTGCAGGATGAACGCCGAGAAGATGCCGATCGCGATCACCGAGATCGTGATCATCAGTGCGCCGGACTGCATGAAGATGTTCGCGATTGCCGCGACGATCAGCATGATCATTCCGATGAACAGGAACTTGCCCATCGACGTCAGGTCGCGCTTGATGATCGACGACAGCGACGCCA
>JBDTXV010000234.1:0-4710 GCA_040006015.1 Caldimonas sp. | reverse complement strand
TAGTAGGTGCCGCTGCCGTCGGCGTTCGCGGCGCGGACGATGTCGATCCCGGCGATGTGCGAATAGACCCCGCCCGGCACCGCGACGCCCTTCATCTCGGGCCGGTACTGCGCATTGCGCGCGATCTGCTCGGCCGGCACGATGCCGGCGCGCAGGATGTCCTGCTCGTGATAGACGTCGTGGATGAAGCGGTTCAGCGCCGTCACGCGCTGGCGCAGGCCGCGCTCCATCTCGCTCCATTCGTGCGCCGGGATCACGCGCGGGATCAGGTCGAACGGGATCAGGCGCTCGTTGCCGGCATTGCGGTCGCCGCCGTCGTCCTTCGCGCCGTAGACCGCGAACGTGATGCCGACGCGGCGGAAGATCACTTCGGCTTCCTCGCGCCGCGAACGCATCACGTCGCCGGGCTGCTGCGCGAGCCAGTGGTCGTAGCCGAGGTAGTGCTCGCGCACGGTCGCGCTGTCCGCCCGCATTTCGTCGAAGCCTGGTCCCATCGGCACTCCTCTTCCGGACAGGTTAGCAAAGTTCGGGCCACGCCCGGCGGTGCGGCGCGCCGGCGCATCGGGATGCGGCGCTCGCGGACGCCCTATTCGGACGCTGACCCGACTCGATGGTGCCAGTAGCGGCGCACCGCGTCACGCTGGCAGCTTCCGTTCGGCGGCCCGGCCGCGGTCCAGATCCACGCCCCGCAGGCCGGGCTCGCCGCGACCGCGATGCCGCGCTCGACGTAGCGCTCGACGACATCGGGCGCCGGATGGCCGAAGCGGCTGCGATAGCCGGCCTGGAACACCGCATTCGACGGCGCGACCGCATCGAGGAAGTCCGCGGTCGACGAAGTCCGACTGCCGTGATGCGGCGCGATCAGCACGTCGCTGCGCAATGCGCTGCCGTGTTTGGCGACGAGAGCCGCTTCCTGCTCGCGCTCGATGTCGCCGGTCAGCAGCGCGCTGCGTCCGCCGCCTTCGACGCGGACGACGCACGACAGCGCGTTCGGCTTCAAGGCGCGCTCGTAATCGGCCGGCTGCGGCGACAGCACGTCGAAGCGCACGCCGTCCCAGGTCCAGTGCTGGCCGGCGACGCAGCGCGTGCGCCGTGCGGCCAGACCGAGCAGCGGATGTTCTTCTTCGAGCGAGCTCGTCAGATCGTCGACCGGCAGCGCCGCGAGCAGCGCGCGGGCGCCGCCGGTGTGGTCGTTGTCGCGATGGCTCAGCACGAGGCGGTCGATGCGGCTCTCGCCGCGCGCCCGCAGCAGCGGCAGCAGCACGCGCTGGCCGGCATCGCTGTCGCGCGAATATTGCGGCCCGGCGTCGTAGACCAGCAGATGCCGCTCGGTGCGGACGACGACCGCGGTGCCCTGGCCGACGTCGAGCGCGAGCAGGTCGAAGCTACCCGGGAACGGCAGGGCAAGCGGCGGCCACAGCAGCGGCAGCGCGAGCAGGGGACCGAGCGCTCTGAGTTGCCACGGCAGCGGCAACAGCAACAGCACCGCGCCGAGCAGCCCGGCGAGCTGGGCCCAGAGCGGCGCGGCCGGCACGATCCAGACCGCGCCCGGCAGCGCCGCGAGCCAGCCGAGCGCCGCGACCAGCAGCTGCACGAACCACGCGCCGACGCTCCACAGCGGCACGACGAGCGCGCCGAGCAGCGCGAGCGGCGTGATCACCAATGTGACGAGCGGAATCGCGAACAGGTTCGCCGCGAAGCCGACCAGCGAAACCTGCTGGAAAAAGACGAGGGTCAGCGGCGTCAGCCCGAGCGTCGCGATCAGCTGCGTGCGCAGGCCACCGCGCACGTGGCCGGCGAGCCCGAGCGCGAGACCACGAATCCGGGTCGTCGCCGCCGACGGACCGGCCCCCGAGCGAACCGTGTCGGCCGGCAAACGGCCGCTCGGCTGCGACGGTTCCGCGGGTCGCGGATCGGCCAGCGACGACGCCATCAGCAGGCCGACCGCCATGAACGAGAGCCAGAAGCCCGGTTGCAGCAAGGCCCACGGATCGAGCGCGCTGACGACGACCGCGGCGACGAGCAGCACCAGCAGCCACGGCCAGCGCACGCCCGACGATTGCAACAGCGTCACGGTCGCGAGCATCCACACGGTGCGCTGCGACGGCACGCCCCAGCCCGAGAAGACCGCATAGGCGAGCGCCGCGGCGAGGCCGCCCCAGCGCGCCGCGTGCGGCACCGGCAGCGCCAGCGCTGCGCGCTCGCTGCGCCGCCACAGCGCGCCGATGCCGATGCCGCAGAGCCACGCGAACATCGTCACATGCAAGCCGCTGATCGACATCAGGTGCGCGACGCCGGTATTGCGGAACAGGTCCCAGTCCTCGCGCTCGATCGCGCCCTGGTCGCCGACCGCGAGCGCTGTGAGCACGCCGGCGGCGCGGCGGTCGGCGACGCTCGCATAGATCGCATCGCGGACGCGCTGGCGCAGGCGCTCGACCGGGAATCCGGCCGACGCATGCAGCATCCCGGCCGGCGCGTCGCGCACGTAGCCGGTCGCGCGCACGCCCTGCTCGAACAGGCTCAGCTCGTAGTCGTAGCCGTGCGGATTGAGGTTGCCGTGCGGCTGGCGCAGCCGCACCGTCCATTGCCAGCGCTGCCCCGCGCGCAGCTCGCGTTGCGGCTCGGTCACCGCCGCGTCTTCGTGGAAGCCCTTGTACCAGCCGAGCGCGAGCCGCGGCGGCACGTCGACCGCGCGTCCCGCGGCGCTCGCCGACTCGACCTCGAAGCGGAAGCGCAGTCCCGATGCGCTCTGCTGCGGCAGGCTCGCGACGATGCCGACGACTGCGAGATCCTTTCCTTCGAGCGCCGGATCGAGCGTGTCGGCGAGGCGCACCGACGCGCGCCAGCCCGACGCAGCCGCGCCGCAGAGCAGCGCGCCGAGCAGGCCGAGCGCGAACGCGCGGCGCCAGCGCCACGCGACGCAGATTGCGAGCGCGCCGGCCGCGACGAGAGCCGTATAGGCCGCGCTGGGCCAGAGCTCGCGCTGCTGCAGATGCAGCGCGACACCGGCGAGCCAGGCGAGCGCAAGTCCGACCAGACGCCGGCCGGTGTCGATTCCTGCCATCGGCGCAGTGTAGGATTTGGGCCCGATCCGGGGCTCCACCAAACATCCGATGTCTTCCATCTACGACCGCCTCACCGACCTCGACATCGCGCTGCCGCCGCTCGCGATTCCGGCCGGCGCCTACGTGCCGTTCGTGCGCGTCGGCAACCTCGTCTATCTGTCGGGCCATATCGCAAAACGCGACGGCAAGGCCTGGGTCGGCCAGCTCGGCCGCGACATGAACACCGCGACCGGCCGCAAGGCCGCGCGCGCGGTTGCGATCGACCTGCTCGGCACGTTGCACGCCGCGATCGGCGACCTGAACAAGGTCGAGCGCATCGTCCGCATCACGAGCCTCGTCAACAGCAGCGCCGACTACACCGAGCATCACCTCGTCACGAACGGCTGCTCGGAGCTGTTCGGCGAAGTCTTCGCCGAAAAAGGTGCGCATGCGCGCAGCGCGTACGGCGTCGCCCAGCTGCCGCTCGGCGCCTGCGTCGAGATCGAGCTGATCGCGCAGGTCGCATGAACGCACGCGCGCGTCACGCAAAGGCAGCACGATGAGCCGCGCCGGTCGCGATGCCGAGGTCCGCTTCGGCGCCGAAGGGGCGCAGCGCCGCGGCGTGTCGACCGCAGGTGTCGACCACTCGGGCCGCTGGCTCGCCGCGATCGCGCTCGCCTGTCTCGCCGCGGTCGGCGCCGCGCTGGTCTCCCAGCATCTCTACGGCATGGAGCCGTGCCCGTGGTGCGTGCTGCAGCGCCTGATCTTCGTCGCGATCGCGGCCGTTTGCGCGATCGGCCTCGCGTGGCGCAGCGCGATCGGGCGCGCGCTGGCCGGCACGCTCGTTCTGCTGCTCGGGCTCGGCGGGATCGCATCGGCGCTGTGGCAGCACTTCTATGCCGCGCCGTCGGGATCGTGCAACCTGACCCTGGCCGACAAGATCATCAACGGCCTCAGGCTCGACGCGCTGATACCCGACGTGTTCGCGCCGCGCGCGACCTGTGCCGACGCGGCAGTGAGCCTGTTCGGGGTGCCGTACGACTTCTGGAGCCTGGCGCTGTTCGTCGCGATCGCGGCGGCGGCGCTCGTCGTGCTGACCGGCCGGCGCAATCGCTAGACCGGCGTCGGCGCTTGCGGTTATCGAGGCCGGTCGAAGGTGCGTTGTCGACGCGGGTTGCGCTGCGCCGGCACCGGTCTCAACCGGCCGCGAGCGCGCGCTGCACCCGGATCCCGGCGACGACCTTGCCCTTGCGCGCGCGCTTGCCTTCGTACTCTTCGAGCGCCGCGGCGCGCAGCAGCTCCTCCTTCGCCTTGCCGCCGCGACCGCTGCCGAGCAGGCGCAATGCGCCGCTGAACGCGGCGACGCTGACGAGCGCGTCCTTCGCATCGAGATCCATCAGCGTCAGGCCGCGGCCGCCGTTCGGCTGCAGCTTCAGCTCAGCGAGCGCAAAAACCAGCAGCCGCCCGGCGAGCGAGACGCAGGCGACGCGCTCCTGGCCGTCGGCCGCGCTCGGCGGCAGCGGCTTCTCGTTCGGCTCGAGGCTGAGGAACCCCTTGCCGCCGCGCTGGCGCGCGACCAGGTCGCCGACGCGCGCGAGCAGCCCGTAGCCGCGCGTCGCGGCGAGCAGTAGCGTCTGCCGCGCCGGTCCGGCGAAATAGTGCGCGG
>JBDTXV010000233.1:0-4711 GCA_040006015.1 Caldimonas sp. | reverse complement strand
GCGTCGATCTGCTCCTTGTCCATCTTCAGCCATTCGGCGAGCACTTGCGTGCCGTGCTCGCCGAGCAACGGCGCCGGCGCGACCGGCTGCTTTGTGCTGAGCTGAACACCGTGTTGACTGACTCCTGTGGTCGTAAGCGGACGTACTCAAAGAGTTCTCTCAACGGCTTTCAGACTGCCGGCTCCCTCAAGTTCTGCATCAACCGATTCGCCCATCCGAAGATCGCAGCTGCGTGCAGCAGGTTGATGGTTTCCTCGTCGTTCATCCCCACCGCGCGCAACTGCGCGATGTCCTGAGTAGGGAGCTGATCGGGCCGCTCTGTCACCGCAATCGCGAACCGCGCGATCGCCCTCTCGCGTTCCGTCGTCCCCGCAGTCCGGGCTCGTCACCGAGACGACCGTCGCGCCGACCCGCATCAGCGGCTGGTGCGCGAGCGTCAGGTAGTACGGCGACGTGCGCGATTGCGGATGGCTCTCGTCGAGCACCTCGAGCTGAAGCGGGCTCGCTTCGTGGAGCTTCAGCGGCCGGAGCCATGAACGCCACTCGAGCGTCTCGTCGGTGTAGCCGTTGCGCTTGATCGTCGCGTGTTCCCGGGGCTCGCCTGCGTCGCGCGCAGGCCGGCGACGACGCGCAGCTGATGCGACAGGAACGCGACGAGCTGCGCCAGCGCGGCGATGACCGCAGTCACCCCGCCGGGTGCGATGCAGCGACTGCAGCGGCGCGGAAGCCGGCTGAAATCGGTCTCACGCAGACCCTCCCCGCCTTTCCATCGCCGCGGCGATCGCCCGCCGATGCGGCATCGCCGCCAGATGAGCCTGCCGCTGCGCCGGATCCTGGATGCGCCCGGCCACGGCCCGCATCAGCGCTCCGGCGTTCTCCAGCCATTGCGCGGCCCGAGGGTCGCCTGCGCTGGTCAGCACCTGATGACAGGTGAGCGCGACGAGCTCCGGGTGATAGGTCGTGTCCGGTGCGGCGACGTCGGGTTGCGGCCCCGCCAGCAGCGTCTCGACGTGACCCAGGGCGGTCGCGAGGTCCCCTCGAGCCAGCGCGGCTCGCGCCAGGCCGGCCGTCGCGGTGCGTTCGAGGTCGATACCGATCTCTCGAGCGAGTGCGGCAGCGGCCGCGAACGAGAGCGCCGCTTCGCCGTGCCTTCCCAACGCCGATCGGGCTTCGCCCAGGCGGTAATGGGCCCACGCTTCGGCATAACGCGCCCCGGACGCCACCGCCGTCTCGAGCGCCTGCCTTGCGACGGCGAGCGCTCGCGTCTCGTCGCCGCGCCACAGCATGACGGCCGCAAGATAGGCGAGCGAGTGCGCTTCGGTGCCGCGCAGACCGAGTTGACGCTGCAGACGCAGCGCATCCTCGAACGAGCGCTGCGCCTCGGGCAGGTCGCCGAGCAGGATGGCCCCCTGGCCCATGCAGTCGAGGCCGATCGCTTCGCCGACCGCGTCGGCCGTCGCGCGCGCGATGTGCAGCGCCTGGCGCTCCATTTCAGCGGACTCCACTTCGTCGCCCTGCGATTCGGTGATCAACGCGAGCGCGCGCAGGAACCCCCACGCGATGCGCTGCAAGCCGCGCTCGCGGGCGTCGGCCAGCCCGCCCTTCGCGATCGCGAACGCATCGTCGAGCCGGCCTCGGCCGCGCAGCGTGATCGCGAGCGTCACCAGCGCCTGAAGGCGTCGCTCATCGTCGCCCGCAGCGCCGGCCCAGTGCATCGCCTGCCGCGCATGGCGTTCGGCCGCTGGCCAATCGGCGCCGGCCTGCGCGAGCAAGCCGCAGCGGATCGCCACCTCGGCACGAAGTCGATCGTCCGCCGACGATTCCGCCAGCGCGCCGAGCGCCTGCAGATCGAGTCGCTGCTCGGCGCGCTGGCCTTGATGGCGGTACGTCTTCTCGCGCGCGAGCAGTACGCGACGGCGCAGCATGTCCTGCTCCGGCGTGGCCCCGTCGCTCGTCTCGACCCGGTCGAGCAAGGCCAGCGCTTGCTCCGCGTGCACGAGCACGGCGGCGTGCGCGAAGCGCTCCGCGGCGTGCTCCGCTGCGCGGCCGTGGAACTCCGCGGCGCGGGCCTCGTCGCCGGCGGCCTCGAAGTGATGCGCCACGATCGCCAGCACATCGCCGGCGCGCACGCCGCCCGCTTCGACCTGCTCGGTCAGCCACGCGGCCAATCGGCCGTGCAGCTCGCGCCGCTCGCGCTTCAGTACCGTGTCGTACACGGCCTGGTGCAGGAGGTGGTGCTTGAAGGCGTATTCGGCCAGACCGGCGACGGCGCTGTCCGAGCGTGGCAGCACCAGCCCGCGGCCGACGAGGCTCGGCAGCGCCGCATCGGCACGCGCATCGAGCGCGATGAGCGCGCGGTCCCAGAAGACGGGGCCGATGACGCTGGCCTGCTGCAGCGCCAGTTTCTCTGCGGCAGGCAACCCGTCGAGCCGCGCCTGCAGCACGCCGGTGAGCGTCGGCGGCAGGCGCGTGGCCTGCAGCGCCTGCGCCTGCAACGACCAGGTTTCGCCGGTGGCGATGGCGCCCTGGTCGATCAGCATCCGCACCAGCTCCTCCATGTAGAACGGGTTGCCCTCGGCGGCGCCCGTGACGAGGTCGCGAAGCGCGGCCGGAATGTCCGGAAGCTTGCGCATCAGCGCATGGGCCAGCTCGCGGCTCGCGCGCCGGTCGAGCGGTGCGAGATCGACGCGCCGCTGCCGGCCACCGATCGCGAGCGCGTCGTGGCGCCGTTCGAACAACGTCGGCCGCATCGCCGCGAGCACGAGCATCGGCACGTCGCGATTCGCGTCGCCGAGATAGCTCACGAAGTCGAGGCTCTCGTCGTCGGCCCAGTGCAGGTCCTCGAGCAGCAAGATCAGAGGGCCCGCGTCGGGGGTCGCCGTGCGGCGAAGAACGAGGGCCGCGGCGTGGAACGCGCGGTTGCGGATCTGCTTCGGGTCGTGCAGGATTCCGAGCAGCTGACTGCTGCCTCGCGCCTCGATGCCGAGCAAGTGCGCGATGCAGTCGGCCTCGGCGTCGGCCTCGGCGGGATCCGCGTCGGCGAGCAGGTGTGCGATGTGTCGGCGAACCTTGCGTTGGGCCGCCTCCATCGTGTCGTCTTCGGCGATCTGCAGATGCCGTGTGAGCACGTCGCCGAGCAGGCCGAACGGGCGGTTCGGGGTCTGTGGCGTCGTGCCACCGCGCAGCACGACCGGGCGCTCGCTGCGCTCTTCGGCCCAGCGCATGAACTCGTCGACGAGCCGGCTCTTGCCGAGGCCGGCTTCGCCGACGACGTTGACGACCGTTAGGGTCGGCTCGATCGCCAGCGCCTTGAAGGCCTCCTGCAGCGCCTCGAGCTCGTCGTCGCGCCCGATCATCGTCGTCGCTACGCCGTCGATGCCGCGGGGGGGCTCGCGCTGCCGCGACGGCTTTTCGCCGACGACGAGATAGCTGCGCAGCGCTGCATCGACGCCCTTGACCTGCAGTGGCGGCTGCGCGTCGACATCGAACCGCCCGCGCACCAGCGCGTACGTGTCGTGGCTGATGCGCACCGCGCCCGCAGGCGCCGTCTGCTCCAGGCGGGCCGCGATGTTGACGTTGATCCCGCGGATCGTGCCGGCATCCGATACGCCGCCGCCGAGCAGCACGCCGCCGGTATGGACGCCGACGCGGACGGCGAACCCTTCGTCGCCGCGTTCGGCACGGACATCCGCATCGACTGCGCGGCCGAGCCGGCACAACGACAGGCCGCAGCGCACGGCGCGCTCGGCATCGTCCTCTGCCGCGTGGTCGGCGCCGAACGCGGCCAGCAGGCTGTCGCCCGCATACTGCAGCACCCTGCCGCGATGCGCCTGCACGACAGCGGCGGCGCGCGCCAGCGTGCCGTCCATCAGCTCGCTGGTGTCCTCCGGATCGAGGCGCTGCGTCATCCGGGTCGAGCCGACGACGTCCATGAACAGGATGCTGACCTGCTTGAGCGTATGCGCTGCAGCGGGCAGTGCATCCGCCGCCTGCAGAGCCTCGATCCGGGCCCGCATCGGAGCCAGCGCGCTGTCGACCACCGCGTCGCCGAGCGACGCGCGCTGCCTTTCCAGCGCGGCGATGCTCGCGTGAAGCTGCTGCAGCTCTGGCGTCATGAGCCCGAAGGGTAGCGCGTCAGCGGTTCCGCGTGCCTATGGAGTCATCCTGTGATCGGGCCTACTTTGGTCACCGTTCGAGCGGTCAGTCCTGTGCGCCCGGCTCCCCGAGGTTCTGCATCAATCGGTTTGCCCAGCCGAAGATCGCCGCCGCATGCAGCAGATCGATGATCTCTTCGTCGCTCATGCCGACCACGCGCAGCGGCGCGATGTCGTCGGCTCCGAGCGCCTGCGGCCGTTCGGTCACCGCGACCGCAAACCGCGCAATCGTCCAGACGAAACACTGGCGAGCTCGCCACGTGCCGGTCGAGGTGGTGCGCGAGCTCGCCGGCGTCATGCCTTTAGGGCGCGCGGCGGGTGCTTACGTGGTGACGTCGGGAGACGGTTCACCGAACCCGCGGCGCAGTTCGCCGGGGGACGACGGAAGCCGGCTCGTGGGGATGTTGGCGCAGGCCAGGGCATCGCTAAAGGCCAAAGGCAGCGCGCAACCTTATCGTCCGCCGTCTCCAGAGTCGGCCTCGATGGCCACCGTGCAGATGCCGGTGAGACGGCTGGTTCCGCGGTTCCGTCGTGTCCATCGTGCGGAGCATCGATGA
>JBDTXV010000232.1:0-4736 GCA_040006015.1 Caldimonas sp. | reverse complement strand
TCGCCGATTTCCTCGCCGGCCTGCAGCGCGACAAGCGCAAGAAGATCCAGCAGGAACGGCGCCGCGTCGGCGAGGCCGGCGTGACGTTCGAGGAACTGACCGGTGCCGAGATCACGAGCGAGGACTGGGACTTCTTCTACCGTTGCTACCGGCTGACCTACCGCGCGCACCATTCGACGCCGTACCTGACGCGCGACTTCTTCGCCCGCATGGCCGAAACGATGGCGTCGAACTGGCTGCTGTTCATTGCGTCGGGCGGCGGGAAGCGCGTCGCCGCGTCGCTGATCGCGATCGATCCGCAGCGACGCGCGGCGTTCGGTCGCTACTGGGGTGCGATCGAGCACATCCCGAACCTGCATTTCGAGGCCTGCTACTACCGTCCGCTCGCCTGGTGCGTCGCGCACGGCTACCGGCGCTTCGAAGGCGGCGCGCAGGGCGAGCACAAGATGGCGCGCGGGCTGCTGCCGGTGCAGACCTGGTCGGCGCACTGGCTCGCGCATCCGCAGTTCGCGCGCGCGGTCGGCGACTTTCTCGAGCGCGAAGGCAGCGGCGTCGAGCACTACCTCGACGAGCTGAACGAACGGATGCCGTTCAAGGCCGCGGCCCCGAACGGCGCGCAGCTCACGGTTTCGCCGGCGCCGGAACCGGATCGTTCTTGAAGTCGCCGGCGAACGCGAACACGAAGTCGTCGGGCTTCACGTATTTGCGCAGCGCGCGATTGACCTGGTCGAGCGTCAGCGCCTCGAGCGCGGCATCGACCTTCGCCGCGAACGCGAACGTCCGGTCGAGATAGAGGTTGTTCGCGAGCGCCCCGGCCACGCTCGCATCCTGCGCCCGCGAAAGGCGCCGGAAGTTGAGCAGACCGCGCTGTCCTTCGCTCAGTTCCTGAGCGGTGAAGCCGTCCTTCAGCGCGCGGGCAATCTCGTCGCGGAACGCGGCCTCGACCTTGCCTCTGACCGCAGGTGCATAGATTGCGCTCGCCTGCCATGGCGAGTTGGCCTCGAAGTTGTTCCAGCCGATTCCAGAGCGCACGTCGTACGACAGGCCCTCGCCTTCGCGGATGCGCTTCCAGAGCCGCGAATTGCCGCCGCCGCCGAGCAGGTAGTTCGCCATCATCAGCGCCGGATAGTCGGCGTCGCGGTCGGAGATCGGAAAGCTCTCGCGCACCAGCAGCGTCGCGTTCTGCTTGTCCGGCGTCGCGAGCAGCATGCGCTCGGGCTTCGGCGCCAGCAACGGTTTCGGGACCCTGGCGTATGCGGCGCCGGTCTTCCAACCGGCGAACGCCGCCTGCAGCGCCGCGCGGACCGCCGCCGGATCGAGATCCCCGACTGCCGCGAACTCGCCCGTTCCGGCGCCGTAAAAACGCGCGTGGAAGTCACGCAGCTGCTCGACCGTGACGGCACGAACCTCGTCTACCGACTCGTCGAAAGTCGGCACGTAGCGCACGTCACCTTTCGGGTAGGGATTGCTCCAGCGGTCGAGCGTGTTGTGGGCGAGCGCGTCGGGCTCCTTGCGCTGCTGCTCGATCTCGGTGATCGACTGCTGCTTCAGCTCCGCAAGCGCGGCATCCGGGAACGCCGGATTGCGCAGCAGCTCGCCGAGCAGCTGGATCGCGGCCGGCAACTGCTCGCGACGCGACGTCAGCGTCAGCGTGACCCGTCCCGGCGCGCTGGACACCGACAGATCGGTCTTCAGCTGGTCGAGCCGGTCCTGGATCTGTTCGCGCGTCATCGTGCGCGTGCCCTTGTCGAGCAACGCGGCGACCGAATCGGGCACGTCGCCGAGGCCGAACAGGCTCTTCTCGTCGCCGAAGCGCAAGGTCAGCGTCGCGCGAACCGCGCCGCCGCGCGTCCCTTTCGGCAACACCGCGGCCTTGATGCCGCCAACCGAGAAGGTCTGCGTGCGAGCATCGAGATTGGAAGGCGTCGCATCGAAGGCTTCGACCTTCGCCGCTGCCGCCTGCGGCTTGAATTCCTTCATCGTCTGCGCGATGTCGACTCGTGCCAGCGATGGCGCGCGCCGCGGCGCGTCGGCCGGCAGATAGATGCCGAGCGTGCGGTTGCTCGGCAGCAGATACGCGTTCGCGACGCGCTGCACGTCGGCAAGCGCGACATCGCGGACGCGATCGCGGGTCAGGAAGAAGAGGCGCCAGTCGCCTTGCGCGATCGATTCCGACAGCGCGATGCCGACGGTCTCCGGGTTCGTGAACGACTGCTCCCAGCTCTTCGCCCACTTCGCCTTGGCCCGGGCCAGCTCTTCGGCAGTCACCGGCTCCCTAGCGAGCGATTCGTCGACCGCGAGCAGCGCGGCGCGCGCCTTCTCGATGTCCTGTCCCGGCGCAAGCTGCGCGCCGGCGACGAGGACCGACGGCTCGGCGAGGCCCCATGCGAACGCGAACGTGCCCGACGCGAGCTGCTGCTCGGTCAGGCGCTTGTGCAGGCGCCCGGACGGCGTGTCGCCGAGAACGAGCGCGAGCACCTCGACCGCAGCGAAATCGGGCGCCGCGCCGGCCGGCACGTGATACGCCGCCATCAACAGCGGTGCGCCGCCGGTGCGTCGCACCGTGACGCTGCGCTCGCCGTCCTGAACCGGATCGAGCGTGTACTGGAACGGCAGCTTCCGCGTCGGCTTCGCGAGCTTGCCGAACGACGCTGCGACTGTGGCGAGCACCTCGCTCGGATCGAACTTGCCGGCGACGATCAAGGTCGCATTGTCGGGCTGGTAGTACAGGTGATAGAAGGCCTGCAGGCGCGGAATGTCGACCTTCTCCACGTCGCTGCGGGCGCCGATCGTGCCCTTGCCGTAGTTGTGCCAGTCGAACATCGCGGCCATCGTCTCGCGCAACAGCACGTTGTCGGGCTCGTTCTCGCCGCGCTCCATTTCGTTGCGGACGACGGTCATCTCGGTATCGAGGTCCTTACGAGCGATGAAGCTGTTGACCATCGAGTCGGCGAGCCAGCCGATGTACCAGCGCAGGTTGTCGGCATTGGCCGAGAACTTCGCGGTGTAGTTGGTGCGGTCGTAGCTCGTGCTGCCGTTCGCCGCGAGGCCGCGCTTCTCGAACTCGGCCCAGACATTGCGGTGCGTCGGCGTGCCCTTGAACAGCATGTGTTCGAGAAGATGCGCCATCCCGGTCTCGCCGTAATTCTCCTGACGCGAGCCGACCCGATACGTCAGATTGACCGTCGTCGTAGGCTTCGAGTCGTCGGGTATCAGCAGCACCTGCAGCCCGTTCGCGAGCCGGTACTCGTCGACGCCTTCGACCGAGGTGACCGCTGCGACTCCGGGAGCCAGGCGCTGGGCCGATGCCGGCACCGTTGCGAACGCGGCGAGGACGCACAGTGCAAAGCTTCTGAAGTGATTCAGCATGGAATGAATGGCGGTTGAAGGAGATGGCGAGGCCGACCGCGATGCGGCCGGATCAGCGCTGCGACGCGAGATCGTGATAGTTCAGGATGCCCTGACGAATCTCGGCGCGGGCGGCCTCGGGCCCTTCCCAGCCCTCGACCCTGACCCACTTGCCGGCTTCCAGATCCTTGTAGTGCTCGAAGAAATGCTGGATCTGCTGCAGGCGCAGGTCGTTCATATCCTCGGGCTTCTGCCAGTGCTGGTAGATCGGCAGGATCTTGTCGATCGGCACCGCGAGCAGCTTCGCGTCGTCGCCGGCCTCGTCGGTCATCTTCAGCATGCCGATCGGCCGACACGTGACGACGACGCCGGGGAACAGCGGGAACGGCGTGATCACCAGCACATCGACCGGGTCGCCGTCGCCCGACAAGGTCTGCGGTACGTAGCCGTAGTTGCACGGATAGTGCATCGACGTGCTCATGAAGCGGTCGACGAACAACGCGCCGCTTTCCTTGTCGACCTCGTACTTGATCGGATCGGCGTTCATCGGGATCTCGATGATCACGTTGAACTCGTCGGGCGCGCGTGCGCCCGGGGTGACGTCTTGCAGGCTCATAAGGGGCTACTTGTCTTCGCGGGGAAACCCCGATTTTACGCGGCGTACGAGACGTGCTTGGCCGTCGGCGAGAGCCCCTTCTGCGCGCGAAAATTCAAGACATGCCGCGGCTCGCGCGCCGATTTTTATCCCTTAGCATTCGAGGGTTTCGCTCGCCGGCCTTGCCTTTCGCAGCAGGTCCGGTTCGTTTCACAACCCATTTCGAACCGTCAAGGAACGTTCCCGATGTCGACACAGATGGCGCTCTATATTGCCCTGGCCTGCGGTCTCGCCGCGGTGGTCTACGGCTTCGTGCAGCGAAGCTGGATCCTCAACCAGGATGCCGGCAATGCGCGCATGCAGGAGATCGCGAGCGCCATCCAGCAAGGCGCGGCCGCGTACCTGGCCCGCCAGTACAAGACGATCGGCGCGGTCGGCATCGTTCTCGCGATCCTGATCGCGGTCTTCCTCGACGGCACGACCGCAGTCGGCTTCGCGCTTGGCGCGCTGCTTTCCGGTGCGTGCGGCTTCATCGGGATGAACGTCTCGGTCAAGGCCAACGTGCGCACCGCGCAGGCCGCGACGCTCGGCATCGGCCCGGCGCTGAAGGTCGCATTCAACGGCGGCGCGATCACCGGGATGCTGGTCGTCGGCCTCGGCCTGCTCGGCGTCACGGTCTTCTTCATGTTCATCACCGGCAACGGCAACATCACGCCGGACCGCTCGCTCGCGACGATCCTGAAGCCGATGCTCGGCTTCGCGTTCGGCGCCTCGCTGATCTCGATCTTCGCGC
>JBDTXV010000231.1:0-4768 GCA_040006015.1 Caldimonas sp. | reverse complement strand
TCGCCGGCTGGCACCTGAGCTATCTGACCGGCCCGGCCTACACCGCGAGCAAGGCTGGAATGATCGCGCTGACGCATTCGTTCAACATCGAGGAATGCGTCAACGGGCTGCGCGCGACCGCGCTCTGTCCCGGCGAGGTCGCGACGCCGATCCTGAAGAAGCGCCCGGTCGAGCCGAGTGCCGCAGACAAGGCGCGGATGGCGCAGGAAGGCGACCTCGGCCGCACGATCCGTTTCATCGCCGAGATGCCGGCGCACGTCTGCATCAACGAGCTCGTGATCACGCCGGTCTGGAACCGGATCTACATCGGCGGCGACGAGCTGAAGCGCGGCTGAACGGCGCCGACATCGGCCTGTAAGCTTTGGAAATGACTGCCGACTCCACGACCGAAGCCGCCGACCTCGACCCGCTGCACGAGGCTCGCCTGTGGCGCGATGCCGGCTGGACCGCGCGCGTGATCAAGAACGAGGAAGACGACGGCTGGGCCGTCGAGATGCTGAAGGCGGGCGAGGCCGAGCCGGCGCTGGTCGGACCGTGGACGATGGGGCGCGACAAGAAGAATCCGAAGCCGCTCGACGCGTCCGCGTTCAACACATTGGTCAAGACCGCGGCCGAGGTGGTGCGCCGCCACGAGCAGCAGCTGCAGGCGCAGCTTCATCGCAGCGTCGCGATCGAGACGCCGTCCGGTCGCATCGACGTCACGCTCGACGTCGTTCCCGACGACGACGATCCGCATGCGCTGCTCGCCGCCTGCGATGCCGCCGGTGCGGCGCTGGCGCGGGTCCGCGTCGGGGCAGGATTCAAGTTGAACGCGGCCAGCGCCGCGGCCTGGATCGACGCCGGCTATCGCAAGCCCGGCTGAGCCCGAGCCGCGGGCGCCGCGCGAAGCGCGGTCAGCCGGCGCGGGCGAACACCAGCAGCAGGTTGTTCGCCGGCATCGAGACGCGCTCGCTCACGCGCAGCCCGACCGCCTCGGCCTGCTCGACGACGTCGGCAAGGCGCCGCAGTCCCCAGTCCGGATTGCGCGCGCGCAGATCGGCATCGAACGCGATATTGCCGGGCGCTGTCGGCGCGTCGTCGACGAGATAGGGGCCGTACAACAGCAACAGGCCGCGCGGCGCCAGATGCCGGGCCGCGCCGCGCAGCAGGGCTGCGCAGGTCGGCCACGGCGAGATGTGCAGCATGTTGGCGCAGAAGATCGCGTCGACCGGCCCTTCGACGCCGGGCCACCCCGCGTCCATCACATCGAGGCGCAGCGGCGGCCGCACGTTCGCGAGGCTGGCGCACCACGCGGCGATCGACGCCAGCGCGCGCGGCTCGGCATCGGTCGGCTGCCAGTCCCAGCCGGGCAGCGCGGCGGCGAAATGCGCGGCGTGCTGGCCGGTGCCGCTCGCGATCTCGAGCGCGCGGCCGTGCGCCGCCAGCACGCGCTGCAGCTCGGCGACGATCGGACCGCGGTTGCGTTCGGCCGCGGGGCTCAGCTTGCGGGCGTCGGAATCCATCGCTGTACAAAAGGGCCGCGTCAGCCCGGCGCGTCTTCCTTCCAGCCGCCGCCGAGCACGCGATAGAGCGTCACGAGGTTCTGCACCTGCGCCGCCCGCACCTGCACGACCGCCTGCTGCGCGAGGAACAGCGAGCGCTGCGCATCGAGCACTTCGAGATAGCTCGCCGCGCCGTTGCGGTAGCGCAGGTCCGAGAGCTTGAAGCGCACCTCCTCGGCATTCGCCTGAGCGAGCTGCGCCCGCAGTTGCTCGCCGAGCGTCGCGCGTCCGCCGAGCGCGTCGGCGACTTCGCGGAATGCGCTCTGGATCGCCTTCTCGTACTGCGCGACCGCGATCTCGCGGTTCACTTTCGCGACGTCGAGATTGGCCTGATTCCGGCCGGCATCGAAGATCGTCTCGAGCAGCTGGCCGGTGCCGGTGAACGCGAACGAGCCGCTCTTGAACAGACCCGAGAGCTGCGCGCTCGCGCTGCCGAAGTTGCCGGTCAGCGCGATGCGCGGGAAGAACGCCGCGCGCGCGGCGCCGATGTTCGCGTGAGCGCCGATCAGCTGCTGCTCGGCGGCGCGGATGTCGGGGCGGCGCTCGAGCAGGTCCGACGGCAGGCCCGCCGGCAGGTCGGTCGGCACCTGGGCGCCGTTCAGCGCGAGCGGCGCCGGCAGCTCGGGCGGCAGCGGCTGGCCGAGCAGCAGCACCAGCGCGTCTTCGTCGAGCGTGCGCTGGCGCAGCGTCTGCGCGAGCGTCGCGCGCGCACCTTCGAGCAGCGATTCGGCCTGGCGGTAGTCGAGCTCCGACGACGCGCCGTAGTCGAACTTCAGCTTGGTCAGGCGCAGCGAATCCTCGCGCGTGCCGAGCGCCTGGCGCGTGACGCGGACCAGCTCGTCGTCGGCGAGCAGCGCGAGGTACGCATTCGCGACCGACGCGATCAGGCTGATCTGCGCGGTCTTGCGCGCTTCCGCGGTCGCGAGATATTGCGCCAGCGCGGCCTGGCTCAGGTTGCGGACGCGACCGAAGAAATCGAGCTCGTAGCTCGTCACCGCGAGCCCGACCGAGTAGCTGTTCGCGAGCTTGCCGTTCGAGCCCGGCTGGCGCTGCACGATCGCGCCGGCGCCGACCGTCGGCAGCTCGTCGGCGCGGCGCACCTGGTAGAGCGCGCGCGCCTGCTCGATGTTCAGCACCGCGATGCGCAGGTCGCGGTTGTTCTGCAGCGCGAGCTCGATCAGGCGTTGCAGGCGCGGATCGGCGAAGAAGCGCTGCCATTCGATGTCGGCCGCGGCCGGGCCGCCGGGCGCGCTCGCCGGCATCGTCTCGACCGGGAAGTTCGGCGCGACCGGCGCCGGCGGGCGCTCGTAGCGCGGCGCGAGGTTCATGCAGCCGGCGAGGACGCTTGCCGCGGCCGCCGCCGCGAGCGCGCCGCGGCGCGGCCGCAGGTGCAGTCCTCGCTCAATCATGGGCGGCTCCGGTTGCGGCGGCGGTGGGAGGCGGCCGGTCGAGCTCGTGCGCATACATCTTGCGCTGCCGGTCGCTGCCCTTGAAGAAGCGCCGCACGACGACGAAGAACACCGGCACGAAGAACACCGCGAGCGCGGTCGCCGCGATCATTCCGCCCATCACGCCGGTGCCGATCGCGCGCTGGCTCGCCGAGCCGGCGCCGGTCGAGACGACCAGCGGCAGCACGCCGAGGATGAACGCGATCGACGTCATCAGGATCGGCCGGAAGCGCAGATGCACCGCCTCGAGCGTCGCCTGCACCAGATCCTTGCCCTGCGCATGCAGGTCCTTCGCGAACTCGATGATCAGGATCGCGTTTTTCGCCGAGAGCCCGATCACCGTGATCATCCCGACCTTGAAGAACACGTCGTTCGGCATCTCGCGCATCGTCGCGCCGATCACCGCGCCGAGCACGCCGAGCGGAACCGCGAGCAGCACCGAGAACGGAATCGACCAGCTCTCGTAAAGGGCCGACAGGCACAGGAACACCGCGAGCAGCGAGAACGCGAGCAGGATCGTCGCGGTCGAGCCCGACAGGCGCTCCTCGCGCGACTGCCCGGTCCATTCGAACGCGAAGCCGGCCGGCAATTGCGACGCGAGCCGCTCCATCTCGTTCATCGCGTCGCCGGTCGAATGGCCCGGCGCGGCGTCGCCGGCGATGCGCATCGTCGGGTAGCCGTTGAAGCGGATCGTCTGGATCGGGCCGGTGATCCAGCGCGTCGTCGCGAAGGCCGACAGCAGCACCGGCTTGCCCTGGTTGTTCAGCACGTGCAGCTGCAGCAGGTCGTCGGGCTGCATCCGGTCCGGCGCGTCGGCCTGCACGACGACGCGCTGCAGCCGCCCGGCGTTCGGGAAGTCGTTGACGTAGGCCGAGCCGAGCGCGGTCGACAGCGTCGCATTGACGCTGTCGAACGAGACGCCGAGCGCGCTCGCCCGGTCGCGATCGATGTCGAGCTGCAGCTGCGGAGCGTCTTCGAGGCCGTCGGGGCGGACGCCGGCGAGCACCTTGCTCTGCGCCGCCATCCCGAGCAGCTGGTTGCGCGCCGCGAGCAGCGCGGCATGGCCGTTGCCGCCGCGGTCCTGGAGCCGGAAGGCGAAGCCGGTCGCGGTGCCGAGCTCGGGAATCGCCGGCGGCACCAGCGCGAAGATGAACGCGTCGCGGACGCCCATCAGCGCACCGAACGCGCGCCCGGCGATCGCCTGCGCCGAATGGGCGGCGCCCTTGCGCTCGTCCCACGGCTTCAGCGTGACGAACGCGAGCGCGGCGTTCTGGCCGCTGCCCGAGAAGCTGAAGCCGAGCACGCTGACCATTCCGGCGACCTCGGGCTGCTTCAGGAAGAAGCCCTCGGCCTGCTGCATCACCGCGAGCGTGCGCGCCTGCGTCGCGCCCGGCGGCAACTGCACGTTGGCGATCAGGTAGCCCTGGTCCTCGGTCGGCAGGAACGACGCCGGCATGCGCGTGAACATGAAGACGACGACGGCGACGATCAGCCCGAAGATGACCAGGAAGCGCCCGGTGCGGCGCAGGATCTTCGCGACCCAGCCTTCGTAGCCGTGCGTCGTCGCCTTGAAGCCGCGGTTGAACCAGCCGAACGGTCCCCGCTTCTCCTGCTTGTGGCCGGCCTCGACCGGCTTCAGGAATGTCGCGCACAGCGCCGGCGTCAACGACAGCGCGAGGAACACCGAGAACAGCATCGAGCTGACCATCACCAGCGAGAACTGGCGATAGATGTTGCCGACCGAGCCGGCGAAGAACGCCATCGGCAGGAACACCGAGA
>JBDTXV010000230.1:0-4777 GCA_040006015.1 Caldimonas sp. | reverse complement strand
CACCCGATGCGGCGCCGCGTGCAGTCGGCATGCTGGTGTTGGCGCGCGCGCTCTCGGACCGCGGCGGCGCGGTCGATGCGGCGCACGCGCTGCCGCTCTACCTGCGCGACAAGGTCGCGCAGACGACCGCCGAACGCGAGGCGCGGATCGCGCGATGAAAACGCCGCAGCGTCGACCCGGCCGGCCGGCCGCTAACGCGGTCGGCGCGAGGTCCCGCGCGTGAGCGCGCTCTGGCGCGACAGCGAGCCCGGCGCGGAAGACGGCGCTCGCGTGCTCGCACCGATGACGCGCGCCGACATAGATGCGGTGATCGCGATCGAGACCGCGGTCTATCCGTTCCCGTGGACGCGCGGCAATTTCATCGACTCGCTCGCCGCCGGCTATTCGACGCAGCTGCTGCTCATCGGCGCCGCGCTCTCCGGCTACTTCGTCGCGCTGGCCGGCGCCGACGAGATGCACCTGCTCAACATCACGGTCGTGCCGGCAGAGCAGCGTCGCGGCCACGCGCGTTTCATGCTCGACGCGCTCGTCGCCGAGTGCCGCCGCGCCCGCGCCGGAACGCTCTGGCTCGAGGTGCGCGAAAGCAATGCCGGCGCGCGCGCCGCCTACGAGCGCCTCGGTTTTCGCGAGCGCGGCATCCGCTCCGGCTACTACCCGGCGCCGCACGGACAGCGCGAGAGCGCGGTCGTGATGAACCTGTCGATCGAGGCGCGCGATGCGTTGGACTGAACGCCAGCGCGCGATGCTCGAGGAGATCGGCGTGCGGCTCTGGCTGCCGCCCGATCCGGTCGGTGGCGGCGCGGCCGCGACCGAGGTCGCCGAAAGTGCGCCGGATGCGTCGACCGCAGCGATCGGCGCCGTGCCGGGCGCGCAGCGCTCACCGGTTCGCGGCGCCGCGGCGCCCTTGGCGGTCGATCGGTCCGCCGATCGCCGATCCGACGCCGAGCTCGCGCCGCTCGACTGGCCCGCTCTCGCCGCGCGGGCCGCGGCGTGCACCGCGTGCGCGCTCTGCGCCGGCCGCACGCATTCGGTATTCGGCGGCGGCAGCGGCGGCGAACGCGCCGACTGGCTGATCGTCGGCGATGCGCCCGACGACGACGACGACCGCTCGGGCGAGCCGTTCGCGGGCCGCGCCGGCCAGCTGCTCGACAACATGCTCGCCGCGATCGCGCTGACCCGCGGCGCGGCGCCGCCGTCGCGGCGCGTCTGCGTGACCCTGGCGCTGAAGTGCCATCCGCCCGGCAACCGCAATCCGGAGGCGGACGAGATCGAACGCTGCGCGCCGTTCCTGCACCGTCAGATCGAGATCGTTCGGCCGCGCGTGATCCTCGCGATGGGGCGCGTCGCCGCGCAGAGCCTGCTGCGCAGCAGCGACGCGACGACGAAGCTGCGCGGCCGCGTCCATCGCTATGCCGGCGTGCCGGTCGTCGTGACCTATCACCCGGCCTATCTGCTGCGCCAGCCGCAGGACAAGGCGCGGGCCTGGGACGACCTGTGCCTCGCGCTCGAGGTTGCGAACGAAGCGACGCCGGCCTGAGCGAAGCCGCTCCGGGACGATCGCAGCGGCCGCGCCCGGAGCGCCGAGGCGCCTCGATCGGCGGATATTCCATGCCCGCGGGGGGCACTATCATCGGCGGCCCTCCGGCGAATCACCTTCCGAGATCTCCGTTCCAGATGTCCGCCGTACCCGCGCCGTCGCCCGAGCGCGCGCCAGACCCGAATCCGTTGCCGTCTGCCGCCGAGGCCGAGCAGGCCGGGCTCTTCCGCCTGCTCGCCGACAACGTGCCGGTGCTGATCGCGTACTACGGCGTCGACGATCTGAAGTGCCGGTTCGCGAACAAGGCCTATGCGCGCAACTTCGGACGCGACGAGCATTCGATCGTCGGGCTGACGTTCGCCGAGGTCATCGGCGCCGACGCCGCGAAGCGGATCGAGCCGCAGGTGCAGAAGGTCACCACCGAACGCGTCGCGGCGATGTACGAGCGCACGCTGACCGCGGCCGACGGCGGCACGCGCTGGATCGAGGTCCATCTGCTGCCGCATCTGAACCCGGACGGCGAGAGCGTCGGCGTCTTCGTGCTGATCTCCGACATCACCAAGCACCGGCTCGCCGAGCGCGCGCTGCGCGAATCGGAGGAGCGGCTCGCGAAGTTCATGCAGGCGACCGCCGAAGGGATCGTCTTCCACAAGGACGGCGTGATCGTCGACGCGAACCCGCCGCTGTGCCAGCTGGTCGGCTACAGCCTCGCCGAGATGCTCGGCCACAAGACCATCGAGTTCGTCGCGCCGGATCATGTCGCGAAGGTTGTCGCGGTGATCGAATCGGGCCGCGAGACCGCATACGAGAGCGTGATCCTCGACCGCTACAACCAGCGCATCCCGGTCGAATTCATCGTCCGCACGATGATGCACAACGACGAGCGCTGGCGCATGACGATCGTGCGCGACATCCGCGACCGTCACGCCGCGCAGGCGCGGATCCATCACATGGCGCATCACGACGCGCTGACTGGGCTGCCGAACCGGACGGCGTTCATGGAGCGGCTCGAGCAGACGATGCTCGCGGCGCGGCTCGAGCGGACCCGGCTCGCGCTGCTGTTCGTCGACCTCGACCACTTCAAGCGAGTCAACGATTCGCTCGGCCACAGCGTCGGCGACGCGCTGCTGCGCACCGTCGCCGGGCGCCTCGTCGGCGCGCTGCGCGCGACCGACGTCGTCGCCCGCTTCGGCGGCGACGAATTCATGGTGCTGCTGCCCGGGCTGCCGGCGGACCCGGCGCGGCGCGACGATGTCGAGCGCGTCGCGCAGAAGCTGCTCGCGGTGATCGAGGCGCCGATCCATGTCGAGAACCGTCCGCTCTCGGTGACGCCGTCGATCGGCATCGCGCTCTATCCCGGCGACGGCGACACGCCGAACGAGATGATCGAGCATGCCGATTCGGCGATGTATCGCGCGAAGGCGCGCGGCCGCGCCAACCACCAGTTCTTCGATCCGGTGATGGCGAGCTCGGCGTATGCCGCGCTGGTGATGGAAGGCGAGCTCGCGCAGGCGCTCGAGCGCGGCGAATTCGAGCTCCACTTCCAGCCGCAGGTGCGCGCCGCCGACGGCCGCCTCGTCGGCGCCGAAGCGCTGATCCGCTGGAACCATCCGGAGCGCGGGCTGCTGCTGCCCGACGAATTCATTCCGGTCGCCGAGCAGCGCCGGCTGATGCTGCCGATCGGCCAATGGGTCCTGGCCGAGGCGGTTCGCTGCGCGACTCGCTGGCGCGAGCGCGGTCTCGCGGTCGCGCCGGTCGCGGTCAACCTGTCGACGGTGCAGTTCCACTCGATCGGTTTCATCGATGCGGTCGCGCAGGTGCTGCCCGCCGGCGGCGTCGGCGCCGGGCTGATCGAGCTCGAGCTGACCGAGCGGATGCTGATGGACGACGTCGCCGACGTGAAGCAGCGGCTGATGCGGCTGAAGGCGCTCGGGCTCAGCATCTCGGTCGACGATTTCGGCACCGGCTATTTGTCGCTCGGCCATCTGAAGGAGCTGCCGATCGACAAGGTCAAGATCGATCGCTCATTCGTCCACGATCTGCCGGACGATCGCGATTCGGCGGCGATCACGCGCGCGATCGTGCAGATGGGACACAGCCTCGAGATCACCGTGATCGCCGAAGGCGTCGAGACCGAGGCGCAGGCGCGCTTCCTGTCCGAGCTCGGCTGCGATGAGCTGCAAGGCGTCTGGGTCGGCGCGCCGCTGCCGGTCGCCCAGTTCGAGGCCTGGGTCGGCGCGCGCCGCGGCGAACTCGGCGCCGCGCCGGACCGGTAGCCCTAGGCAGACTTCGTCGGCCGCTTCCACGCCGCGAGCGTCGCCTGGCGCGCGCGCGCGACCGTCAGCTTGCCGGCCGGCGCGTCCTTCGCGATCGTCGAGCCGCCGCCGATCGTCGCGCCGGCGCCGATCTCGACCGGCGCGACGAGGACGCAGTTGCTGCCGATGTGCGCGTCGGCGCCGATCGTCGTGCGGTGCTTGTTCGCGCCGTCGTAGTTCGCGGTGATGCTGCCGGCGCCGAAGTTGACGCGCTCGCCGACCTGCGCATCGCCGAGGTAGGCGAGGTGGTTCGCCTTCGCGCCGTCGCCGAGCTGGGCGTTCTTGACTTCGACGAAGTTGCCGATGTGGACATCGCGGCCCAGATCGGCGCCGGCGCGCAGCCGCGCGAACGGGCCGACCGACGCATTGGCGCCGACCCTGACACCGGGCTTCTCGCCGTCGATGTGCGTATACGGACGGATCACGGCGCCGGCGCCGATCGCCGCATTGCGGATCACGCAGTGCGCGCCGATCCTGACGTCGTCGCCGAGCTCGACCTCGCCTTCGAAGATGCAGCCGACATCGATCTCGACATCGCTGCCGCAGACGAGCTCGCCGCGCAGATCGAAGCGCGCCGGGTCGGCGAGACGGACGCCGCTCTCCATCAGCTCGTCGGCGCGGCGCCGCTGCAGCAGCCGCTCGAGCTCGGCGAGCTGGCCGGCGCTGTTGATGCCGCGCACCTCGATCTCGGCGCGCGGATGCGCCGAGACGACCGCGACGCCGTCGGCGACCGCGGCCTCGACGACATCGGTCAGGTAGTACTCGCGCTGCGCGTTGTCGTTGCGCAAGGCGCCGAGCCAGCGCTTCAGGTCGCGCGTCGGCGCCGCCATCACGCCGGTGTAGATCTCGCGGATGCTGCGATCGCCCGCGGTCGCGTCCTTGTCCTCGACGATGCGGTGAATGCGGCCGCCTTCAAGGGCGTCGC
>JBDTXV010000229.1:0-4786 GCA_040006015.1 Caldimonas sp. | reverse complement strand
GCACGACCCTGATCGGCGAGGCGGTCGACTACGCGATCTACTACCTGATCCAGGCTCATGCAGACGGCACCGGCCCGCGCCACGCCGCATTCGGCGCGGATGGCGGCGGGCCGCGGCGAACCGCTGGCCGCGCGAACGGCGACCCGTCCGCGGCGCCGGCCGCCGGCTGGCAGCACTGGCTCGCGACGAGCTGGCCGACCGTGCGCCTCGGGCTGCTGACGTCGTTGTGCGGCTTCGCGGCGCTGGCGTTCTCGGGCTTCCCGGGCCTCGCGCAGCTCGGCGTGTTCTCGATCGCCGGCCTCGTCGCCGCGGCGTTCAGCACGCGCTATGTGTTCCCGATCCTCGCCCCCGACGGCGCGCCCGGTCGCGGGCTGCGCCACCGGCTCGGCCGCTGGACCGGACGCTGCGCACGAGCGCTGCCGCGCGCGCGCCAGCCGCTCGGTGCGCTCGCGCTCGCCGCGCTGCTCGCGCTCGCGCTGCTGCCGTCGCCGTGGCGCGGCGACCTCGCGTCGCTGAGCCCGATCGGTGCGGCGAGGCTGCAGCTCGATGCCGAGCTGCGTGCCGACGTCGGCGCGCCCGACACCGGCACGCTGGTCGCGCTCGCGGCGACCGACGAGGCGCACGCGCTCGCCGCGGCCGAAGCCGCCGGCGCACGCCTCGACGTGCTGGTGCAGGCCGGCGCGATCACCGGCTACGAATCGCCGGCGCGGCTCTTGCCGAGCCCGGCGACGCAGGCCGCGCGCCGCGCCGCGCTGCCCGATGCGGCGACGCTGAACCGAAGCCTCGCCGCGGCGACCGCAGACGGGCCGATCGCGGCGGCACGCCTCGACGCCTTCGTCGCCGACGTGCAAGCCGCGCGCACGCAGCCGTTCGTCGATCGCGCGGCGCTCGCCGGAACGCCGGTCGCGCAGGCAGTCGATGCGATGCTCGTGGGCGGCGCGAACGCCGAGCCGATGCGCGTTTTCCTGAACCTGCAAGCCGGCGCGCAGCCGATCGATCTCGCGAAGGTCCGCGCCGCGCTCGTCGGGATTCCGGGCGCGCAGGTCGTCAACATCAAGCACGAGCTCGACTCGCTCTATGCGCGCTATCTGCACGAGGCGATGTGGCAGGCGCTCGCCGGCGCCGGCGCGGTCGGCGTGCTGCTCGCGCTGCATCTGCGCTCGGCGCGAAGGCTGCTGCGCGTCGCCGAGCCGGTCGCCGCGGCGGTCGTCATCGTGCTCGCGGCGCTCGCGGCGAGCGGCGCCGCACTCGGCATCCTGCATCTGGTCGGGATGCTGCTCGTCGTCGCGATCGGCTCGAACTACGCGCTCTTCTTCGACCACCTGCGCGAGGTCGGCTCGGCCGACGAGGACACTCTCGCATCGCTCGCACTCGCGAACCTCACGACCGTCTGCTCGTTCGGGCTGCTCGCGCTGTCGAGCATCCCGGCGCTGTATGCGATCGGCGAAGTCGTCGCACCCGGCGCGCTGCTCTGCCTCGTCCTTTCGGCCGCGTTCATCCGCGTCGGGCCCGGCGCCGCGGCGCATGGGAAAATGGCGCGCTCCGACTGAGGTCGTTGCGCCGACCTTCCGAGATTCTCCTTCTTCGATGCACGCCGATCTCGCCGCGACGCCCGTCGCCTCCGCCGCCTGGCGCCTGCCGCTCGTCATCAAGGCGAGCGTCGCGCTGCATCTCGGCGCCGGCGTCGCGGTCGCCGCGGCGCCGGGGCAATGGCCCTGGGCGGCCGGCGCCATCGCGCTGAATCACCTCGCGTTGACCGGCGTCGGGCTCTGGCCGCGCTCGACCTGGCTCGGCCCGAACATGCTGCGCCTGCCGGCCGCGGCCACGGCGCGCCGCGAGGTCTCGATCACGATCGACGACGGGCCCGACCCCGATGTCACGCCCGCGGTGCTCGACATCCTCGACGCGCAGCGCGCCCGCGCGACCTTCTTCTGCATCGCCGAGAGAGCGCGCGCGCATCCGGCGCTGTGCCGCGAGATCGTGCGCCGCGGCCACAGCGTGCAGAACCACAGCGACCGCCATTCGCATGCGTTCTCGCTGCACGGCCCGCGCGCGTTCGCGGCCGATATCGGCCGCGCGCAACGCACGCTCGCCGAAATCACCGGGCAGCGCCCGTCGTTCTTCCGCGCGCCGGCGGGCCTGCGCAATCCGCTCCTCGCGCCGGTGCTGCACCGGCTCGACCTGCAGCTCGTCAGCTGGACCCGGCGCGGCTACGACACGCGCGAGCGCCGGCCCGAACGCGTGTTCGAACGGCTCGACCGCGGACTCGGCGCCGGCGACATCCTGCTGCTTCACGACGGCAATGCGGCGCGCGGGCCGGGCGGCCGCCCGGTCGTGCTCGACGTGCTGCCGGCGCTGCTGCAGCGATTCGACGCGCTCGGGCTGCGCGCGGTGACGCTGCCGCACGCGGTCGCGCCCGTTCCGGCGCAATCGGCCGAGGCGGCATGACGGCACAGCCGAGCGGCCAGCGCGCGTGGCGCGCGCTCGTCGACGCGGCGAGCGCGCCATATCGCGATGCCGATCGTTACGCGTTGCATTTCGCGCGCGGCAAGCTCGGCGGCGATCCGGTCTTCCGGCATGTGCTCGAACGCGGCTTGATCGGTCCGAACGCGAGAGTCCTCGACATCGGCTGCGGCCAGGGCCTGCTCGCGAGCCTGCTGTGCGCGGCGGACGCGGCCTCGCGCGCGGGCCGCTGGCCGGCGGCGTGGGGGCCGGCGCCGGTCGATGCGCACGTCACCGGGATCGAGCTGATGCGGCACGACGTCACGCGCGCGGCGGCGGCGCTCGGCGCGCATGCGACCTTCGTCTGCGCCGACATGCGCGACGCCGCGTTCCCGAGCGCCGACACCGTCGTGATCTTCGATGCGCTGCACTACATCACGGCGACCGAACAGGACCGGGTGCTCGAGCGGGTCCGCGGCACGCTCGGGCGCGGCGGCGCGCTGCTGCTGCGCGTCGGCAATACCGATGCGCGCCGCCGCTTCGCATTCGGGCAGTGGATCGACCGGATCACGATGTTCCTGCGTGGCGGCGGGTTCCTGCCGCTCGCCGGCCGCTCGCTCGCGCGCTGGACCGAAGCGCTGCGCCGACTCGGCTTCGTCGTTGATGCCGAGCCGATGAACGGCCGCCGGCCATTCGCGAACGTGCTGCTCGTCGCATGTGTCCCGGCATTGGCGCAGCGATGAACCCGATCGCGATCTCCGACTACACGCTCTGCAGCGCGCTCGGCGCCGGCCGCGACGCGACGCTCGACGCGTTGCGCGCCGGCCGATCCGGGCTCGCGCCGGCGCGCTTTCTTGATGTCGAGCTGCCGACCTGGATCGGCGAGGTTGCCGGTCTCGATGCGGCGCCGCTGCCGCCGGACCTCTCCGAATTCGATTGCCGCAACAACCGCCTCGCCTGGATCGGGCTGCAGCAGGATGGCTTCGCGGCATCGGTCCTCGCGGCACGCGAGCGCTGGGGCGCGCACCGCGTCGCGGTGCTGCTCGGCACCAGCACCGCCGGCCTGCTCGAGACCGAGCTCGCGTATCGCCGGCGCGGGCCGCACGGCGAGTTGCCGGACGATGTGCGCTACGAGGAACGGCAGAACACCTATTCGGTCGGCGCGTTCGTCACGCGCGCATTCGACCTTCGCGGGCCGAGTTGGGTCGTCTCGACCGCATGCTCGTCGAGCGCGAAGGTCTATGCGACCGCGGCGCGGCTGATCGACGCCGGCCTCGTCGATGCGGCGCTGGTCGGCGGCGTCGACAGCCTGTGCCTGACGACGCTCTACGGCTTCAATTCGCTCGAGCTGCTGTCGCCGGAACCGTGCCGACCATGGGACGCGCACCGCCGCGGCCTGTCGATCGGCGAAGCCGCGGCATTCGCGCTGCTCGAGCGCGATGCGAAGGCGCCGCAGGGTTGGCTGCTCGGCGCCGGCGAGAGCAACGACGGCTACCACATGAGCACGCCGCATCCGGACGGCGTCGGCGCGATCGCCGCGATGCGTGCGGCGCTCGCCAGCGCAGCGCTCGCGCCGGACGCGATCGGCTACGTCAACCTGCACGGCACCGCGACGCCGAGCAACGACGCGTCGGAAGACCGCGCGGTCGGAAGCGTGTTCGGCGACGCGACGCCGTGCAGCTCGACGAAAGGCGCGACCGGACACACGCTCGGCGCGGCCGGGGGCGTCGAAGCGGCGATCTGCCTGCTCGCGCTGCGCGACGGGCTGATGCCGGGCGGCCTGAACGTGCGCGAGCGCGATCCGGCGCTGAAGCTGAACTACCTGCTCGAGAACCGCGCGGCGCCGCTGAATGCGGTGCTGAGCAACTCGTTCGGTTTCGGCGGTACCAACGCGAGCCTCGTGTTCGGAACCGCGCGATGAGCGCGTTCGAGATCTCGATCGGCGCCATCGGCCTGCTCGGCCCCGGCCTCGCGAGCTGGACCGCGGCGCGGCCGATCCTGCGCGGCGAAGTCACCTATGCATCGACCGCGGTCGTGCTCGCGCCGCCGCCGCGCTTGCCGCCGGCCGAGCGGCGCCGTGCCGGGCCGTCGATCCGCCTCGCGATGGCGGTCGCCGACGAAGCGGTCGCGCACGCCGGCGTCGATCCGCAGCGACTCGCGACGGTGTTCGCGTCGTCGGGCGGCGAAGGCAGCAACTGCCATCTGCTGTGCGAGACGCTGGCCGGCACGGACCGACAGCTCTCGCCGACGCGCTTCACGAATTCGGTTCACAACGCGGCCGCCGGCTACTGGCACATCGCGGTCGCGAGCCGGGCCCCCTCGACGAGCCTGAGCGCCTACGACG
>JBDTXV010000228.1:0-4813 GCA_040006015.1 Caldimonas sp. | reverse complement strand
CGACCGAGTCGTAGCCCTGCATCAACGGATAGAGCAGCTCGTGCACGCTGATCGGCGTGCCCGACCTGTAGCGCTTCGTGAAGTCGTCGCGTTCGAGCATCCGCGCGACGGTGTAGCGCGCGGCGAGCTCGATCATCCCGCGGGCGCCGAGCGGATCGCTCCATTCGGAGTTGTAGCGAACCTCCGTTTTCGCCGGGTCGAGCACCAGACTCGCCTGGGCGTAGTAGGTTTCGGCATTGGCCTCGATCTGTGCTCGCGTCAACGGCGGCCGGGTTGCATTGCGCCCCGACGGGTCGCCGATCATCGACGTGAAGTCGCCGATCAGGAAAATCACCGTGTGCCCGAGGTCCTGGAGCTGGCGCATCTTGTTCAGCACGACGGTGTGGCCGAGGTGGATGTCCGGCGCGGTCGGATCTAGGCCGAGCTTGATCCGCAAGGGCGTGCCTGTTGCTTCAGCACGAGCCAGTTTTGCGATCCATTCGGCCTCGGGCAACAGCTCTTCGGCACCGCGCCTGGAAACTGCCAATGCGTGCGCGACGCCGCTCGTTACATGCGGTTTCAATTGGGTTCGAGTTTCAGCAAAAGGCGCGGTCATGACGGGCAATTGAGGAGTTGCGCAAAAAACCCAATAGGTATACTGCGCACCGATTGCGGGACCGCAGCAGGACCGTTCCAGCCAGGCCGGCCGAGCGCCACAATTCTAGTGGACGCCTTCGCGGTGAAGATCAACCGACGCACGAGCCACGAGCTCGCGCCGACAGACTGAGCAACCGCTCCGCCAAAAATTGAAATCGCTGGATCGAATCGATAGCGCGCTGGCAACCGTCACCGCGCAGACCCGACTTTTGGTTGCCTTGCACCCGCGCAAGATTGCCGCCGCCGTCAGCATCACGCTGGCCGGCTTCGGCGCCACGGCATTCGGCATCGCGCCGATGCTGCCGGACGCGTCGGAACTGCCGCGGCGCACGGTGACAGAAGACGTGGCTCCGGCCGCTGTCGCAGTGCAACTGGAAGCGCTGGCCGAACACGAGCTGCAGCTGTACCGCAACGACCTGACACGCTCGAGCGATACCGCCGACACGCTGCTGCGCCGCCTCAACGTCAACGATGCGGCGGCCGCGGCCTTCCTGCGCAACGACCCGATCGGTCGCAAGGTACTCGACGGTCGCAGCGGGAAGATGGTCCAGGTCCGCACCGATGCGAACGGCGAGCTCGACGAGCTGGTCGCCCGTTATGCCGCATCGAACCCGGACCAGGTCGGCACCCGCTTCACGCGCCTGCGCATCGAGCGCGCGGCCGGCAAGCTCACCGCATCGATCGAAACCGCACCGCTCGCGGCGCAGGTGCGCATGGGCAGCGGCACGGTCCGCTCGTCGCTGTTCGCCGCGACCGACGAGGCGCACATGCCCGACGCGATGGCGACGCAGCTCGCCGAGGTCTTCGCGACCGACATCGACTTCCACCGCGAGCTGCGCAAGGGCGCGACGTTTTCGGTCGTCTACGAGACGCTGACCGCCGACGGCGAACCGATCACCTGGAATGCCGCGGTCGGCCGCGTGCTCGCTGCGGAATTCGTCAACGACGGCAAGACCTATTCGGCGATCTGGTTCAAGGACGCCGACGGCAAGGGCGCCTATTACGGCCTCGACGGCCAGAGCAAGCATCGTCCGTTCCTTGCGAGCCCGATGGAGTTCTCGCGCGTGACCTCGGGCTTCGCGATGCGGATACACCCGATCCTGAACAGCTGGAAGCAGCACAAGGGCGTCGACTACGGCGCGCCGACCGGCACCGCGGTCCGCTCGATCGGCGACGGCATCGTCGAGTTCGCCGGCTGGCAGAACGGCTACGGCAACGTCATCGAGATCCAGCATGCCGGCAACCGCTCGACGCTCTATGCGCACCTGAGCCATATTGACGTCGCGAAAGGCCAGCGCGTCGAGCAGGGCGCCCACATCGGCGCCGTGGGTTCGACCGGCTGGGCTACCGGGCCGCATCTGCACTTCGAGGTCAAGGTCAGCGGTGTACAGGAAGATCCGCTGCTGCTCGCGAAGGCGTCGCAGACGGTGCCGATCACGCCGGCCGGCAAGGCGCACTTCTCGCAGCTCTCGCGCGGGATGAAGAGCCGGCTCGAAGTCGCCGAATCGGTCGGCCGGTCGCTCAGTTACGGGGAATAGCGACTCCTTGCGGTCTGCGAACGAAAAGCCCGCGTCGCGGGCTTTTTTTCGAGTGATCGCGAAGCCTTCGGTCGACAGGCGCCACTGCACAATCCGTCGATGACGCTCTATATCGGCCTGATGTCCGGCACCTCCCTCGACGGCGTCGACGGCGTGATCGCGACGTTCGAGCGCACCGGCGCGTCGGCGCTGAAAGTGCTGGCTCATGCGCATCGGCCGTTCCCGGCCGCGCTGCAGGCCGAGCTCCTTGCGCTGAACACGAGCGGAAGCGACGAGCTGCACCGCGCCGCGCTCGCCGGCAATGCGCTCGCCCGCGCCTACGCGAGCGTGGTCGACGCGCTGCTCGATTCGAGCGGCAGCGCACGCGCCGCTATCCGGGCGATCGGTGCCCACGGCCAGACCGTTCGCCACCGCCCCGGCGAATTCGACGGCGTCGGCTACACGCTGCAATTGAACGCGCCGGCGCTGCTGGCCGAGCTGTGCGGGATCGACGTCGTCGCCGATCTCCGCAGCCGCGACGTCGCCGCCGGCGGCAGCGGCGCGCCGTTGGTCCCGGCCTTTCATCGGGCCGTGTTCGGCCGGATCGATGCGACGGTCGCGGTCCTCAATCTCGGCGGGATCGCGAACCTGACCGTGTTGCATCGCGACGGCCGCACGATCGGCTTCGACTGCGGGCCCGCCAACGCGCTGATGGATCACTGGTGCCGGACCCACCGCGGGCGCGCGTACGACGCCGACGGGGCCTGGGCGGCATCGGGTCACGTCGCCGAGCCTCTGCTCGCGTCGATGCTGAGCGAGCCGTTCTTCGCGCGGGCCGCGCCGAAGAGCACTGGGCGCGATCTCTTCAACGCCGGGTGGCTCACCGCTCACGTCAGTGCGTTCGCGCCGGTGCCATCGGAAGACGTGCAGACGACGCTCGCCGAGCTGACCGCAATCGTTTGCGCGCAGGACGTCAAGGCTCACGCGGCCGATGCGCGCGACCTGCTGGTGTGCGGCGGCGGCGCGTTGAACGGCGCACTGATGGGCCGGCTGCGCGGCTTGCTGCCCGGCGTCACCGTCGCACCGACCGACCGGTTCGGACTGCCGGCGACGCAGGTCGAGGCGGCGGCGTTCGCGTGGCTGGCGAAGGCGTTCGTCGAAGCCCAGTCGGGCAGTCTCGCCGCGGTGACCGGAGCGCGCGGACCCCGCGTGCTCGGCGCGCTGTATCCGGCGGGATCCGTTCCGAGCGCTTGACGATCGCAGCAATGAAAAAGCCGCCCGAAGGCGGCTTTGCGGAGTACGCGGCCGGTCAGGCCGAAAAGCTCGACCCGCAACCGCAGGTCGTCGTCGCATTCGGATTCTTGATCACGAACTGGGCTCCCTGCAGGTCGTCCTTGTAGTCGATCTCGGCGCCGGCAAGGTACTGCAGGCTCATCGCGTCGATCAACAGCGTCACGCCGTTCTTCGTCATCTGCGTGTCGTCGTCGTTGATCAGCTCATCGAACGTGAAGCCGTACTGGAATCCGGAGCAGCCGCCGCCCTGCACGAAGACGCGCAGCTTCAGGTCCGGATTGCCTTCCTCGTCGACGAGCTCCTTGACCTTCGCGGCGGCGCTATCGGTAAAGATCAACGGCACGGGCGGCGCGTCGAGCTCGGGCTGGCTTTGAATCTGTTCGGCGACTGCACTCATGCAAAACTCCTTCGGCACATTTGCCTCGGACGAATTATCGGCGATTCCCGCTGCAACGACGCCAGCGCGGACATTGCCGGGCAGCGCCGTCGGTAACCTCACCGGAAAACAGCGGCGAAAGGGATGACTTTCAAGTGTGCAAAGCAAAACGCCGCCCGCAGGCGGCGCTTCGCTGGCCCGCTTCGGGCATCGCTTCAGCGCTTGCTGAACTGCTTGCGACGGCGCGCGCCGTGCAAGCCGACCTTCTTGCGCTCGACCTCCCGCGCATCGCGCGTGACGAACCCAGCACGGCTCAGATCCGGCTTCAGCGCCGCGTCGTAGTCGATCAGTGCCCGCGTGATGCCGTGGCGCACCGCACCGGCCTGGCCCGACTCGCCGCCTCCGTGCACGTTGACCTTGACGTCGAACGTCGCATCGTTCGCGGTCAGCACGAGCGGCTGGCGCACGACCATGATCGAGGTCTGACGTCCGAAATATTCCTCGACGGCCTTGCCGTTCACGAGAATCTGGCCGGAGCCCTTCTTCATGAACACGCGCGCGACCGAAGATTTTCGACGCCCGGTTCCGTAGTTCCAGTTTCCAATCATCGTGGTTCCTCAGACTTCCAGCACTTTGGGCTGTTGGGCCGTGTGCGGGTGCGAGGCACCGGCATAGACCTTCAGTTTCTTGACCATCGCATAGCCCAGCGGGCCCTTCGGAAGCATGCCCTTGACAGCCTTCTCCAGGGCGCGGCCGGGATGCTTGGCCTGCATGTCCTTGAACTTGGTCGCCCGGATGCCGCCGGGATAGCCCGAGTGGGTGTAATACACCTTGTCGTTGGCCTTGTTCCCGGTCACCCGGATTTTCTCGGCATTGACGACGACGATGAAGTCGCCGGTATCGACGTGAGGCGTGTAGATGGCCTTGTGCTTGCCGCGCAGACGGAGGGCGACTTCACTGGCCACCCTGCCGAGAACCTTGTCGGTTGCGT
>JBDTXV010000227.1:0-4815 GCA_040006015.1 Caldimonas sp. | reverse complement strand
TGTCCGACCCGCAGAAGCGGGCCGCCTACGACCAGTACGGCCACGCCGGCGTCGATCCGAACATGGGTGGCCGGCATGGCGCGGAAGGCTTCGGCGGCGGCTTCGCGGAGGCCTTCGGCGACATCTTCGGCGACATCTTCGGGGGCGCCGGCGGCGCCGGTGCGCGGCGCGGTCCGAACGGCCAGCAGGTCTACCGCGGCAGCGATCTCAGCTACGCGATGGAGATCACGCTCGAAGAAGCCGCGAACGGCAAGGAAACGCAGATCCGCATCCCGGCGTACGACGCCTGCGAGACCTGCCACGGCAGCGGCGCGAAGCCGGGCACGAGCCCGAAGGTGTGCTCGACCTGCAACGGCGCCGGCACCGTGCACATGCGCCAGGGCTTCTTCAGCATCCAGCAGACCTGTCCGCATTGCCACGGCAGCGGCAAGATCATTCCCGAGCCGTGCCCGACCTGCGGCGGCCAGGGACGCATCAAGCGCAACAAGACGCTCGAGGTCAAGATCCCGGGCGGCATCAACGAAGGGATGCGCATCCGCTCGAGCGGCAACGGCGAGCCCGGTCCGAACGGCGGGCCGCCGGGCGACCTCTACATCGAGATCCGGATCAAGCCGCACGAGATCTTCGAGCGCGACGGCGACGATCTGCACTGCACGGTGCCGGTCGGCCTGACGAACGCCGCGCTCGGCGGCACGATCGAGGTGCCGACGCTCGGCGGCAAGGCCGAGATCGAGTTGCCCGAGGGCACCCAGCACGGCAAGACCTTCCGCCTGCGCGCGAAGGGGATCAAGGGCGTGCGCTCGAGCTATCCCGGCGACCTGTATTGCCACGTCAGCGTCGAGACGCCGATCAAGCTGACCGAGCACCAGCGCAAGCTGCTGAAGGAGCTCGACGAATCGTTCCGCAATTCCGGCGACCGTCACTCGCCGACCAGCAAGACCTGGAGCGACCGGGTCAAGGACCTCTTCAAGGCTTGACGATCGATTCGGCTGTCAGCGCCGACAATCGCGGCGATGGCTGACTCGAAGATGCAGGCGTTCGGCAGCGAGCGCGGCTGGACTCCGCTCGCGCTCGTGCTCTTGGGGAGCGTCTGGATCGCGTCGGTGGGTAACTGGCCGTTGTGGCGCACGCTCGCGCAATTGCCCGAAATGTCGACCGGCCGAGGCACGCTGTTCGTCGCCGCGTTCGGCGTGATGGTCGCGGCACTGACGACCGGCCTGCTCGCCCTCGCCGCCTGGCGCCGCACGGTCAAGCCGGCGATCGCAATCGTCGTGCTGTCGGCCGCGATCGGCGCTTATTTCATGGGCACCTACGGCGTTGTCCTCGACCCGACGATGATGACGAACGTTCTGCAGACCGACCCCCGCGAGGCCGGCGATCTGCTCGGCTGGCGCTTCATCGCCAACGTGGCCCTGATCGGCGTGCTGCCGCTGGTCTGGCTGTGGCGCGCGCCGATCCGCCGCATGCCGGTGGCGAGACAGGCGCTGCACAACGTCCTCGCATTCGTGGGCTGCGCGCTCGTGCTGGTCGCGCTGATCGCGCTCTTCTTCGCGGACCTGTCGGCGACGATGCGCAACCACCGTTCGCTGCGCTATCTGATCAATCCGGCCAACGCCTACTTCTCGCTCGGCGTGATCGCGAAGCAGGCGAACGCGCGACCAGCCGGCCCGCTCGAGACGATCAGCGCCGATGCGCATGTCCGGCCGCGTGCGGCGGGTACGCGGCCGCCGCTCGTCGTCCTCGTCGTCGGCGAGACCGCGCGCGCGGACCACTTCGCGTTGAACGGCTATGCGCGCCCGACCAACCCCGAACTCGCACGCGAAGACATCGTCAGCTTCACGCACGTGACTTCGTGCGGCACCAATACTGCAGCGTCGCTACCCTGCATGTTTTCCGCGCTCGGGCGCAGTCGCTTCGAGGCGCGCGAGCGCGACCAGGAGAACCTGCTCGACGTCGCACAGCGGGCCGGACTCGCGGTGCTATGGGTCGACAACCAGTCCGGTTGCAAGGGCCTGTGCGATCGCGTCCCGCACGCCGCAGCGATCGAGCCGGCCAGCGGCACCGCGTTGCCGTCCGAGCTCTGCAGCGACGGCGAATGCTTCGACGAAGCATTGCTCGTCGGCCTCGACCAGCGACTCGCGGCACTGCCGGCAGAACGGCGCGAGCGCGGCGTGCTGATCGTGCTGCACCAGATGGGAAGTCATGGACCGGCCTATTTCAAGCGTTCGCCGCCGAACCGCAAGCCGTTCCAGCCGGAATGCGCGAGCACGGTACTGCAGCAATGCGCACTCGAAACGCTGGTCAATGCCTACGACAACTCGATCGCGTACACCGATCACGTGCTCGCCGCGACGATTCACTGGCTCGAGCGCCACGCGGCCGGCAACGAGCCGGTGCTCGTCTACCTTTCGGATCACGGCGAGTCGCTCGGCGAGAACAACATCTTCCTGCACGGTCTTCCGTATGCATTGGCGCCGCGCGAGCAGACGCACGTGCCGATGGTCGTCTGGTTCGGCGCCGACGGGACGGCGGGACGCAGCGCGCGCACCGCCTGCCTGCGCGAGCGCCGCGATGCACCGCTCAGCCACGATCACCTGTTCCACACGGTCCTCGGCCTGCTCGACGTCGAGACGCGCGAATATCAGAAGGCGCTCGATGCAGTCGCGCCGTGCCGGGGCCGATAGATGTCCGCACCGAGCGATTCGCTGAAATCGATCTTCTTCGCGCTCGGCGCCAATTTCGCGATCGCGATCGCGAAAACGGGCGGCGCGCTCTACACCGGTTCGGCATCGATGCTGGCCGAAGCGATCCACTCGTTCGCCGACTGCGTGAACCAGGCGCTGCTGCTCTGGGGCCTGAAGCAAGGCCGTCGCGCGCCGTCCCCCGAGCATCCGCTCGGCTTCGGCCGCGCGATCTATTTCTGGAGCTTCATCGTCGCGGTGATGCTCTTCAGCATGGGCGGCCTGTTCTCGATCTACGAAGGCGTTCACAAGCTCAACGCTGTCGAACCGGTCCGATATGCATGGGTCGCGATCGGCATTCTCGCGTTCGGCATCGTCGCCGAATCGGTGTCGCTCTGGGGCGCGCTGCGCGAGATCAACAAGGACCGCGGCACGCGCTCGCTGTGGCGCTGGTTCCGCACGTCGCGCCGCAGCGAGCTGCTGGTCATCTTCGGCGAGGACGTCGCCGCGCTGGGCGGCCTCGTCGTTGCGCTCGGCTTCGTCGCGCTCGCGCTCGCGACCGGCAACCCGATGTGGGACGCGGTCGGATCGATCGTGATCGGCTCGCTGCTCGTCGTCGTCGCGCTGCTCGTCGCGATCGAAATCCAGGCATTGCTGCTGGGTCAGAGCGCCGAACCTGAAGAAGTCGAACGGATGCGGGCGCACTTGTCGGCGCAGCCGGAAGTCGAAAGCGTCTACAACCTGATCACGCAACAGCTCGGCGGCGACGTGATGGTCGCGGTCAAGGCGAAGCTGCGGCCGACCGGGTCGGAGACGGCACTGATCGACGCGATCAACCGGGTCGAGCGCGGCTTCCGCACCCGCTTCCCCGCGGTGCGCTGGATGTTCTTCGAACCGGATTCGAGCGACTGACCGGGATCACGCGAAGAGCTCGCTCTGCCCATCTGGAGAAGGCAGGCGCGGCTTGCGAAAACGACCGAGGTCGAGCTCGACGCGCGCGCGGTCGAGACCGAAGCGCTCGGTGGCCTTCTTGAAGCGTTGTGCGAGCAGCTGAGCCCAGATGCCCTCGCCGCGCATGCGCGTGCCGTACGTCGAGTCGTAGTCGCGCCCGCCGCGCATCTCGCGGATGCGCGCCATCACGCGCGCGGCGCGATCCGGAAAATGCTGGTCGAGCCATTGCTGGAACAGCGGATTCACTTCCCATGGCAGCCGGATCACGATGCCGAATGCGGTCGACGCTCCCGCCGCTGCGGCGGCTTCGAGGATGCGTTCAATCTCGGGCTCGTTGATGAACGGAATGATCGGCGACACGCTGACGCCGACCGGCACGCCGGCCTTCGCGAGCGTTTCGATCGTGCGCAGGCGTCGATGCGGCGCGGCTGCGCGCGGCTCGAGAATGCGAGCGAGCGCGCCGTCGAGCGACGTGACCGAGACGTAGACCGCGGCCAGGCGATCGGCCGCCATCGGCGCGATCAGATCTAGATCGCGCTCGACTCCGGACGACTTGGTCACGAGCGAAAACGGATGCCGGCACTCGGACAGGACCTCGATCAACGAGCGGGTGATGCCGAGCTTGCGTTCGATCGGCTGGTAGGCATCGGTTGCGGCGCCGATGTTCAGCATCTTCGGCTCGTATCCACGCTTCGCGAACGTCTCGCGCAAGCGCTCGGCGGCGTTGACCTTCGCGATGATCCGGGTCTCGAAATCGAGACCCGGAGACATGTTCAGATAGCTGTGCGTCGGCCGCGCAAAGCAGTAAACGCAGCCGTGCTCGCAGCCGCGGTACGGATTGATCGAGAGGTCGAACGAGATATCGGGCGAGTCGTTGCTAGCGACGATCGACTTGACGCGCTCCTCGATGATCTCGGTCTCGCGCGCGACGTGCTGCTCTTGCGCCGACTGCTCTAGAGTGCCCCAGCCATCGTCGAACGCATCGTGCACGAGCGTCGTGTAGCGATGCTCGATCGCCCATGCGGTGCCGCGGCCCTTGATCGCGCCGGCAGTTGGCGCGGACCTTGCGAGAGGAGCCGGAGCGCCGTGGGGAATCGATGGGTTCGTCGGCGGCTTCATACTGTTAATATATAAGGGGTATCCGCTTAGCTCCAGTCAAGCTAGGATCGGCGGATGGAAGTCC
>JBDTXV010000226.1:0-4820 GCA_040006015.1 Caldimonas sp. | reverse complement strand
CCGACCGGCTCGAGCCGGGCGAGCGCTGCGCCTCGACCAGCAACCGCAACTTCGAAGGCCGGCAGGGCGCCGGCGGTCGCACGCACCTCGTCAGTCCGGCGATGGCAGCGGCGGCGGCGATCGAAGGGCATTTCGTCGACGTGCGGCGCCTGCGGTGACCGCTTGAAAGGGAGCCTCGCGATGGAACCGTTTCGCTTGTTGAAGGGCCTGGTCGCGCCGATGGACCGCGAGAACGTCGATACCGACGCGATCATTCCGAAGCAGTTCCTGAAGTCGATCAAGCGCTCCGGCTTCGGCCCGAACCTGTTCGATGCGTGGCGCTACCTCGACCCGGGCGAGCCGGGGCAGGAGCCGGCGTCGCGCCGGCCGAACCCCGACTTCGTGCTGAACCAGCCGAGGTATCGAGGCGCGTCGGTGCTGCTCGCGCGCAAGAACTTCGGCTGCGGCTCGTCGCGCGAGCATGCGCCGTGGGCGCTGCAGCAATACGGCTTCCGCACGCTGATCGCGCCGAGCTATGCCGACATCTTCTACAACAACTGCTTCAAGAACGGCCTGTTGCCGATCCAGCTTTCCGAGCACGAGGTCGCGCGGCTGTTCGACGAGGCGGCTGCCTTCGCCGGCTATCAGCTGACGATCGATCTCGAGCGGCAGATCGTCGTCAAGCCCGACGGCGTCGAGCTGGCGTTCGAGATCGAGCCGTTCCGCAAGTACTGCCTGCTCGGCGGCTACGACGACGTCGCGCTGACCTTGCGTCATGCCGACAAGATCCGCGCATTCGAGGATCAGCGGCTGCTGACGAAGCCGTGGCTCGCGCACCGCGTCTGAGCGCACCGACCTGACGGACCCGACACTTGAAGATCGCAATCCTGCCGGGCGACGGCATCGGCACCGAGATCGTCGCGCAGGCGCTGCGCGTGCTGCAGTCGCTCGACATGCGCTTCGAGACCGAACAGGCGCTGGTCGGAGGCGCGGCCTACGAGGCGCACGGCCACCCGCTGCCCGAAGCGACGCTGCGTCTTGCGCAGCAGGCCGATGCGGTGCTGTTCGGCGCGGTCGGCGACTGGAAGTACGACAAGCTCGAACGCGCGCTGCGCCCCGAGCAGGCGATCCTCGGGCTGCGCAAGGCGCTCGGGCTGTTCGCGAATTTCCGCCCGGCGATCTGCTACGAGCAGCTGACGCACGCGTCGAGCCTGAAGCCGGAGCTCGTCGCCGGCCTCGACATCCTGATCATTCGCGAGCTGACCGGCGACATCTACTTCGGCCAGCCGCGCGGACGGCGCGCCGCGCCGGACGGGGCCTTCGCCGGCGCCGACGAGGCCTACGACACGATGCGCTACACGCGCCCGGAGATCGAACGCATCGCTCATGTCGCTTTCGGCGCGGCGCGCAAGCGCAGCGGCAAGCTGACCAGCGTCGACAAGGCCAACGTGCTCGAGACGTTCCAGTTCTGGCGCGACATCGTCACCGACGTGCATGCGCAATACGCCGATGTCGAGCTCGACCACCTCTATGTCGACAATGCCGCGATGCAGCTCGTGCGCGCGCCGAAATCGTTCGACGTGATCGTCACCGGCAATATGTTCGGCGACATCCTCTCCGACGAGGCCGCGATGCTGACCGGATCGATCGGGATGCTGCCGTCGGCATCGCTCGATTCGGCCGGCAAGGGCCTGTACGAACCGAGCCACGGCAGCGCGCCCGACATCGCCGGCCGCAACGTCGCCAATCCGCTCGCTACAATCTTGTCTGCCGCGATGATGCTCCGCTATTCATTGAACCAGCCCGAAGCCGCCGACCGTATCGAGTCGGCGGTGCGGCACGTGCTCGCGAGCGGCCTGCGCACCGCGGACATCTGGTCCGAAGGCAGCACCAAGGTCGGCACCCGCGAAATGGGTGACGCGGTGGTCGCGGCATTGACCAAAAAGACGATTACCAAGAGCTAGCGGCGCTCCGGTTCGTCTCGCCCATCCCCGGCGCGAAGAGCCGGGACAGCAAAGGTTGCAACGACTTTTCGAGGGCATTGACGATGGTACTCACGGGATTTGTCGGATGGCGCGGGATGGTCGGCTCGGTGCTGCTCGAACGCATGCAGGCCGAAGGCGATTTCGAGCTGATCGAGCCGCTCTTCTTCAGCACCAGCAATGCCGGCGGCGCGGCGCCCGCGGTGGCGCGCAACGAGACCCGTCTGCACGACGCCTACGACATCGACGCGCTGAAGCGCTGCGCGATCGTCGTCACGACGCAGGGCGGCGACTACACGAGCGACATCCACGCGAAGCTGCGCGCGGCAGGCTGGAACGGCCACTGGATCGATGCCGCATCGACGTTGCGGATGAGCGCCGATGCGGTGATCGTGCTCGACCCCGTCAACCTCGGCGTGATCCGTGACGCGCTCGCGAACGGCGGCCGCGACTGGATCGGCGGCAACTGCACCGTCAGCTGCATGCTGATGGGCGTCGGTGCGCTGTTCAAGGCCGGCCTCGTCGAGTGGATGAGCACCATGACCTATCAGGCCGCCTCGGGCGGCGGTGCCGCGCACATGCGCGAATTGCTGACCCAGTTCGGCGCGCTGAACGCGTCGGTGCGCGATCTGCTCGACGACCCCAAGAGCGCGATCCTCGAGATCGACCGGCGCGTCCTCGCGACGCAGCAGCAACTGGGCGACGCTGCGACCACTCAATTCGGCGTGCCGCTCGGCGGCAGCCTGATCCCGTGGATCGACAAGGATCTCGGCATCTGTAAGCAGCCGGGCGAAGACGGCTGGGGCGTCAGCCGCGAGGAATGGAAGGGCGACGCCGAGACCAACAAGATCCTCGGCCGCGGTGCAGGAAAGGCCGGCCCGCCGGTGCCGGTCGACGGCATCTGCGTGCGTGTCGGCGCGATGCGCTGCCACAGCCAAGCGATGATGTTCCGGCTGACGCGCGACGTGCCGCTGGCCGACATCGAAGCGCTGCTCGCGAACGACAATCCATGGGCGAAGGTCGTGCCGAACAACCGCGCCGCGACGATGGCCGAGCTGACGCCGGTCGCGGTGACCGGCACGCTCGACATTCCTGTCGGCCGGCTGCGCAAGATGGCGATGGGCGAGCGTTACCTGAGCGCGTTCACGGTCGGCGATCAACTGCTGTGGGGAGCGGCTGAACCGCTGCGCCGGATGCTGCGCATCCTGCTCGAGCGATGACGCCTCGTTCGCGCAGCGTGCCGGCGCGTTGTCGGCTTGCAACAACCGGCGGCGGATCGGCCGCCGAGTCGGCCTTCAGGAACGTCAGCCATCGCATTAGCTTGTCACCGTATCTCGCTGATGTTATGGTCATTTCAGCTCTGCACGCCCGGCGGTTGCGTGACTCGCTCGGGGATGTCGCCGACATCGGCGGGCATCGCTGCACCCAGCCTTAATCAGTCTAATCCGGGAGAGGCCTTGAAAAGAAGATCCAAGTTCTCGGGCCGTGCCGCGCTGACCGGCGCGGCCGCCGTATCGCTGATCATCGCTGCGCCAAACGCGGCCGCATTAGGACTGGGCCGGCTCTCGGTTCAATCCGCCCTCGGTGAGACGCTGCAGGCCGAGATCGAAGTCACCAGCATGACGCCGGAGGAATCGGCGAACCTTCGCATTCGCGTCGCGCCGCCCGAATCGTATCGCTCGGCCAATGTCGACTACAACGCGGTGCTGCCGAGCACACGGGCCTCGCTGCAGCGCCGGACGGACGGCCGCCAGTTCGTGCGTCTCACCAGCGACCGCAGCGTGCAGGAGCCGTTCGTCGACGTGATTCTGGAGATCTCGTGGGCGACCGGACGTCTGGTGCGCGAATACACACTGCTGTTCGATCCGCCGATGATTGCGCGCGCACCCGCGCCGGCCCCTGCGCCGGTGCCGCCGGTCGCGAGCCGTCCGTTGCCACCGCCGGTCTCGACGCCGCCTGCTGCGCTGCCCCCGGCTGCGCCGCCGCCATCGATCGCGGTCGCTCCGGCAGCGCCCGCTCCGGCCGCTCCGATGCCGGCTGCGGCGCCGTCGCGGGCAGAGCGGCGTGCGGCCGCAGTGCCGCCCGAATCGACCCGCAGCGCCGAGGTCGCAGCACCGCGCCCGCGCGCCGCGGCCCAGAGCGACGAATACCGAGTTCGACCCGGCGATTCGTTGTCGCGCGTCGCGACCCGCACGCAGCGGGCAGGCGTTTCGCTCGACCAGATGCTCGTCGCGCTGTTCCGCGGCAACCCGCAGGCTTTCATCGACAGCAATATGAACCGGCTCAAGGCCGGTGCGTTGCTTGCGGTCCCGAGCGCCGAGACGGCGCGGGCGATCACGACGCCGGAAGCGCATCAGGTCATCACCGCGCAGAGCGCCGATTTCGGCGCGTACCGGCAGCGACTCGCAGGTGCGACGATACCCGCCGGGCCGGAAGGCAGCGCGCGCGTCGCGAGCGGCAAGATCCAGGCTGCGGTCGAGGACCGCAAGCAGGCGGCGGCGGCGACGCCGGACCGGCTGACGCTCAGCAAGGGCGCGGCCGCCGGCAAGCAGACCGCCGAAGAAGAGCGGGTCGCGAAGGAGACCGAACGGCGCGCGGCCGAGACGCGCGTCGCCGAGCTGTCGAAGAACGTCGACCAGTTGCAGAAGCTCGCGACTCCGTCATCCGCTGCGGCCGCGCGGAGCGGCACCGCGGCCGCTCCGGTGCCGCCTGCGGCGTCGACGGCGCGGACCCTGCCGACGCCGGCGATCCCGATCCCGCCGAGCGTCGCTCCGGCACCGGCCGTGCAGGCTCCGCCTGCCGTCGCGTCGGCTGCCGCTCCCGCACCGGCACCGGCACCGGCACCGGCACCTGCGCCGG
>JBDTXV010000225.1:0-4854 GCA_040006015.1 Caldimonas sp. | reverse complement strand
TGGAAGTTGAAGTAGTCGAACGGGCGCGTGTACTGGTAGCCGGTCTTGCCGGGCAGGCCGTAGTCGATCGAGAAGTCGAGCTGCGCCTCGTTGCGCTTGAAGCTCGTCGTCGAGGTGCCGAGATCGCTTTTCACGCTGCCGCTGTAGCCGAACTGGAGGCGGCTGAAATAGGCGGCGTCGCGGCTCGAGAAGATCGCGCCGTAGCGGTCGCCGAACGCGAGCCGGTTGAAGCCGGCCGACGGCGCGATCGCGGTCGCCGCGACCTCGCGCCAGAAGCGCGGCAGCCCCCCGCCCTGTTCGAGCACGAGGTTGGACATGCGGAACAGCGCCTCGCCGAGGAACGTGCCGCCGATGCCGCTCGCGATCTGGTCGTTGCGCGACGGCAAGGTTTGCTCGCCGGCGATCTCCCACAGCGCGCTGCCGGCAAACGAGTAGCCGAGCGCATGCCAGTAGTCGACGCCGGCCGAACGCGCGAAGCCGTGATATATCGCGCCCTGGTAAGGATGGCCGAGCTGATTGACCTCGAACGGGTCGTGGTCGGTGCCCCAGTCGCTGCGCAGATTGCGCTTGATGCTGTCGACGGTGACGCGATAGTCGTCGCGCCCGGTGCCGAAATAGCGGTTCGTCCGGTTCAGCAGGAATTCGAAGCCGACGATCTCGATCGCCGGCAGGCTGTAGTCGGGACGGGCCGTCGGTAGCGTATTGGACAGCGATGCGAGGGCCGCCGGCGTGGCGCGGGGCGGCGGATTCGATGCGGCCGCCGCCGCAATCGGCGCGGCAGCCGACGCGGCCGCCGCCGGCGCGCTCGCCGACGCACTCGATGCTGCCGCTGCCGGTTGCGCCGCGCCGGGCAGAGGGCACGCGGCCGCCGCGGCCAGTGCGGCCAGTGCGAAAGCGCCGCGACCGATGCGGCCTCGCGGCGCGCATTGCACGGCCGTCGCTGCGGTACGCGGCAGGTCGGCGCAGCGCTGGATCGTCATTCGGCGGTCTCCTTCCGCAGGATTGAACCATGCCTCCCGGCGCAGCGCGGGTGGCGCCGACTCGCGCATCGAGCATCGCGTCACGAAGGCCGCGCATGCGTCCGGCGCGACGCGCAGCGCAGAATGGCGTCGATGAAAACCCCGAAGAGATTGCAGTCGCTGCTCGACGAAGGCCTGATCGACACGGTCGTGCGCCAGCTGATGAGCGGCAAGGAGGCGATGGTCTACGTCGTGCGCTGCGGCGACGAGACGCGCTGCGCCAAGGTCTACAAGGAAGCGACGCAGCGCAGCTTTCGCCAGGCCGTCGACTACACCGAGAACCGCAAGGTCAAGAACACGCGCCAGGCCCGCGCGATGGCGAAGGGCACGCGCTTCGGCCGCGAGGCCCGCGAGGCGGCGTGGCAGAGCGCCGAAGTCGATGCGCTCTACCGGCTCGCCGCGGCCGGCGTGCGCGTGCCGAAGCCGTACAACTTCCACGACGGCGTGCTGCTGATGGAGCTCGTGACCGACGCGAACGGCGACGCCGCGCCGCGCCTCAACGACGTCGCGTTCACGGCCGCCGAGGCGCGCGCGCATCATGCGACGCTGCTGGCCGAGGTCGTGCGAATGCTGGTGGCCGGCGTCGTCCACGGCGACCTGTCGGAATTCAACGTGCTGCTCGGCGCCGACGGTCCGGTGATCATCGACCTGCCGCAGGCGGTCGATGCGGCCGGCAACAACCACGCGCAGCGGATGCTGCTGCGCGATGTCGCGAACCTGAGCGGCTTCTTCGGGCGCGATGCACCCGAGCTGCTGCAGACCGAGTACGGGCCCGAGATCTGGGACCTGTATGAACGAGGCGTGCTGCAGCCCGGCGCGGTGCTGAGCGGTCGCTTCGAGCGCAGGGTCGGCGCAGTCGATCTCGGCGGTGTGCTGCGCGAGATCGACGATGCGCGCGCCGAGGAAGCGGTGCGGCGCCTGCGCCTGCTGCAGCCGGTGCCGTGAGGTCGGATGCGCTCGTGATCGGCGCCGGGCCGGCCGGACTCGCGAGCGCGGCCTGTCTGCGCCAGCGCGGCTTGCAAGTCCAGCTCATCGAAAGGGGCGCGCAGCTCGCGGCGTCGTGGCGCGCGCATTACGACCGCCTGCATCTGCACACCGTGAAGACGGAGTCGGCCCTGCCGGGTCTGCCGTTTCCCGCGGCCGCGCCGCGCTATGTGTCGCGCGCCGGCGTCGTCGACTACCTCGCGGCCTATGCGGTGCATCACGGCCTCGCGCCGCAGGTCGGAGAGGAGGCGCTCGCGATCGTGCCGGCCGCCGGCGGCTGGCAGACGTCGACCGCGAGCGGACGGGTCTTGCGCGCGCGCACGGTCGTCGTCGCGACCGGCGCGAATCGCTGGCCGAACCGGCCGAGCTTCGCCGGCGAGGCCGGCTTCCGCGGCCGCATCCTGCACAGCGGCGACTACCGCAACGCGCTGCCGTTCGCGCGCCAGCGCGTCCTCGTCGTCGGCATGGGCAACACCGGCGCCGAGATCGCGCTCGATCTGGTCGAGCACGGCATCGGCGTCGCGATCTCGGTGCGTGCGCCGCTGAACATCGTCCATCGCGACGTGCTCGGCCGGCCGACGCAGCTGACGTCGATCGCGCTGGCGCGCCTTCCGCATGCGTGGGGCGACGCGGCGGCGCGCGTGTTGCGCGACCTGACGGTCGGCGACCTGAGCCGATACGGACTGAAGACGTCGCCGCTGTCGCCGCTGCGCCAGTTGCGCGAGCACGGCAAGACACCGGTGATCGACGTCGGCACGCTCGCACGCATCAAGTCCCGCGAGATCGCGGTCCATCCCGGCATCGATCGCTACACCGCGCACGGCGTGCGATTCGTCGACGGCACCGATGCGCCTTTCGACGCGGTGATTCTCGCGACCGGCTACGCGGCCGGGATCGAAAAGCTGTTCCCTGGAACAGAGCTCGCGCTCGACCGGAACGGGATGCCGGTCGGCATCGTCGGCCGCGGCCCGCTGCAAGGAATCTACTTCGTCGGCTTCGACATCCGCCAGCCGGGCGGTCTGCTGCGGACGATCGCGCAGCAGGCGCAGCAGGTCGCCGACGAGATCGTCGCCGCCACACAAACCGCGCCGCGCTGAACCGGAGGCGCCGCGCGGCAATCCGACCTACGACGCGTGCCGCGCCGGCGTGCTGCGCTATCGTCCCCGGGTGCATCCCGTTGCCGCCTCGCCATCCCGCTACGACCGTCTCGATGTACTGCGTGCGGTCGCGATCGTCTGGATGGCGGTCTTTCATTTTTCGTTCGACCTGAACCACTTCGGCTACACGCGCCAGGACTTCCATCACGATCCGTTCTGGACCGGCCAGCGCACCTGCATCGTCGCGCTGTTCCTGTTCTGCGCCGGCATCGGCCAAGCGATCGCGTGGCAGCAGCGCCAGGGCTGGGCCCGGTTCTGGCGCCGCTGGGCCCAGGTCGCGGGCTGCGCGGTGCTGGTCAGCATCGGTTCTTGGCTGATGTTCCCGCGCACCTGGATCAGCTTCGGCGTGCTGCACGGCATCGCGCTGATGCTGATCGCGACGCGCCTGACCGCAGGCTGGGGACGCTGGCTCTGGCCGCTCGGTCTCGTCGCGCTGCTGCTGCCGCGTCTGGTGCAGCATCCGTTCTTCGACACGCGCCTGACGGACTGGGTCGGGCTGGTCACGCAGCTGCCGGCGACCGAAGACTACGTGCCGCTGCTGCCGTGGCTCGGCGTGATGTGGTGGGGCGTCGCCGCCGGGCAATGGCTGCTCGAGCAGCGGCCGCGATGGCTCGCCGGTGCGCTGCCGCCGGCGGCGCGGCCGCTCGCGGTTCTCGGGCGCTGGAGCCTGACTTTCTACATGCTGCACCAGCCGCTGCTGATCGGGCTGCTGACGCTGATGGTCTGGTTGCGGCGCTGATCGCGCGGCGCGCCCGCTAACATCGATCGATGAGCAAACAGGTGCTGTTCGGTTTCCATGCGGTGACGGTGCGTTTGAAAACGGCGCCGGCTTCGGTCGCCGAGATCCATTTCGATCCGGCACGGCGCGACCAGCGGATGCGTCAGTTCGTCGAGCGCGCGACCGCTGCCGGCGCGAGGCTTATCGAGAGCGACGACGTGCGCTTGCAGAAGCTCTGCGGCACGACGCGGCACCAGGGCGTCGTCGCACGGGTCGAATCGATCGCGGTCAGCCGTTCGCTCGACGACACGCTCGATGCGATCGAAGTCGCGCCGCTCGTCCTCGTGCTCGACGGCGTGACCGACCCGCACAACCTCGGCGCCTGCCTGCGCGTCGCCGACGGCGCCGGCGTGCATGCGGTCGTCGCGCCGAAGGACCATGCGGTCGGCATCAACGCGACCGTCGCGAAGGTCGCGAGCGGCGCGGCCGATACGGTGCCGTACTTCATGGTGACCAACCTCGCGCGCACGTTGAACGAGCTGAAGGAACGCGACATCCGTATCGTCGGCACGTCAGACGACGCGCAGAAGACGCTGTACGAGCTCGATCTGACCGGTCCGGTCGCATTGGTGCTCGGTGCTGAAGGCAGCGGGATGCGCCAGCTGACCGCGCGCACCTGCGACGAGCTCGTGCGCCTGCCGATGCGTGGCGCGGTCGAGAGCCTGAACGTCTCGGTCGCGAGCGCGCTGTGTCTGTACGAAGCGGTGCGACAACGGCACCACGCCTGAGAGGAGCGCGAGATGGCGGTGATCCTGGTCAGACATCCGCTGGTCCGGCACAAGGTCGGCCTGTTGCGCGAGCGCGAAATCTCGACCAAGAAGTTTCGCGAGATCACGAGCGAGCTCGCGCGCCTGCTGACCTACGAAGCGACCGCCGATTTCCCGCTCGAGACCGCGACGGTCGATTGCTGGAGCGG
>JBDTXV010000224.1:0-4854 GCA_040006015.1 Caldimonas sp. | reverse complement strand
CGGCGATCTCCTCGTTCGGAATCCGGCGCCGGCCCATCTGGGTCTCGGCGTCGACCGTGAAGTTGACGAAGCCGATCTTCTTTTCGCGGTAGTAGGCGATGGTCTCGTCCATCGTCGGCCGCTTGCTCGAGCGGAAGTACTTGTCGGCGGCGCGGTCGTACTCCTCGCCGTAGCTGTCGAACGGATTGCGGCACGAGACCTCGAGGTGCGTGTGCGTGTCGATCGCGATCAGGTCGGTGGTGTTCATGGCGTGGGTCCGGTTCGACTTGGCGAGTTATGCGAGCGGGGTGCGCGGATCGGCTGCAAGCCAGGCTCCAAGCCAGGTTGTAAACCCGAATCGCGCCGCGCGGGATTTGCCGCGCATATGATTAAATATATTAACTAAAACGGTGCGATAGTACGGGGGCTTTCCCGGAGCCCGGGACTGCCTGCTGACGGCCGAGACACCTACGCTGCCAAGAGTAAAAAAGGAGAAAATCGGGAAGCAAAGGGAAATCCGCTGGTGCGGGTAAACACTCAGATATGCACCATTGCATTGTTTCAGACATTTAACTAAAGTCAGGGGACCATGACGCAGCCCCGCGCTTCCTCCGATGCCGCACCGGCGGCCCTCGACCTGCTGCAGATCGAGCACCGCGACGCGGTCACGCATGTACGGCTGAACCGGCCCGCCAAGCGCAACGCGTTGAACGACACGCTGGTCGCGCAACTGCAGACCGCGTTCACCGGGCTGCCGCCGGAGACGCGTGCGGTCGTGCTGAGCGGCGCCGGCGCGCACTTCAGCGCCGGGCTCGATCTCTCCGAGCTATCCGAACGCAGCGTCGCCGAAGCGGTCGTTCATTCGCGATCGTGGCATGCCGCGTTCGAGCAGATCCAGTTCGGGCGCGTGCCGGTCGTCGCGGTGCTGCACGGCGCGGTCGTCGGCGGCGGCCTCGAGCTCGCGGTCGCCGCGCATGTGCGCGTCGCCGAGCGCAACGCGTACTACGGCCTGCCCGAGGGCCAGCGCGGCATCTTCGTCGGCGGCGGCGGCTCGACGCGGATCCCGCGCCTGATCGGCACCGCGCGGATGACCGACATGATGCTGACCGGCCGCGTCTACGACGCCGAGGAAGGCCTGCGGATCGGCCTGTCGCAATACGTCGTCGACGAAGGGCAGGGCCTCGAGAAGGGCTTCGAGCTCGCCGCGAAGATCGCCGCGAATGCGCCGCTGTCCAATTTCGCGGTGCTGCATGCGCTGCCGCGCATCGCCGACATGGGCCAGGCCGAAGGCCTCTTCCTGGAATCGCTGATGGCCGCGATCGCGTCCGGCGACCCGGCCGCGAAGAGTCGCATCAAGGCCTTCCTCGACGGCAAGGCCGCGAAGGTGACGAAGGGATGAGCGAGGCCGCGCCGCGCTATCGCCCGGTCCCGATGGGCGGCTCGCTCGCGGCGCGCTTCACGCGCCGCGATGACGGCGCGACGCTGGTGACTTCGACCGAATCGCTCGGACCGTATCCGGAGCGCCTCACCGACCGGCTGCTGCACTGGGCCGCGGTCGCGCCCGACCGCACCCTGGTCGCGAAGCGGCGCAACGGCGGCGACTGGCAACGCGTCAGCTACGCCGAGGCGCTGGCGACCGCGCGTTCGCTCGCGCAGGCCTTGCTCGACCACGGCGTCTCGGTCGAGCGCCCGCTCGCGATCCTCTCCGACAACGATCCGCAGCATCTGCTGCTCGGCCTCGGCGCGATGCTCGCCGGCGTGCCGTTCGCGCCGATCTCGGCCGCGTATTCGCTGGTCTCGAAAGACTACGGCAAGCTGCGCCACATTCTCGGCGTGCTGACGCCGGGGATGGTCTACGCGGCCGACGGCGCCGCGTACGGCCGCGCGATCGCGGCGACGGTGCCGGCGGAAACGCCGGTCGTCGTCGGCACCGGCGCGGTCGACGGCCGCGCGACGCTGACATTCGACGCGCTCGCCGCGACGCGAGCGACCGATGCGGTCGAACGCGCCCATGCGCGAGTCGGCCCCGACACGATCGCGAAGTTCCTGTTCACGTCGGGCTCGACGAAGCTGCCGAAAGGCGTGATCAACACGCAGCGGATGCTCTGCAGCAACCAGCAGATGATCCTGCAGTGCTTCCCGCATCTCGGCGAGGAGCCGCCGGTGCTGGTCGACTGGCTGCCGTGGAACCACACCTTCGGCGGCAATCACAACGTCGGCATCACGCTCTACAACGGCGGCACGCTCTACATCGACGACGGCAAGCCGACGCCGGCGCTGATCGGCGAGACCTTGCGCAACCTGCGCGAGATCGCGCCGACGCTGTACTTCAACGTGCCGAAGGGCTTCGAGGAAATCGCCAATGCGCTCGAGACCGATGCGCTGCTGCGCGAGACCTTGTTCTCGCGCGTCAGGATGTTCTTCTTCGCCGGCGCCGGCCTCGCGCAGCCGGTCTGGGACAAGCTCGAGCGCGTCGCCGAAGCGCATTGCGGCGAACGGATCCGGATGCTGACCGGCCTCGGCATGACCGAGACCGCGCCGTTCGCGATCTGCGCGAACGCGCACGAAGTCAGGTCGGGGCACATCGGGCTGCCGGCGCCCGGCGTCGAGCTGAAGCTGGTGCCGACCGGCGATCACGGGCAGGACGACAAGGTCGAGGTCCGCTACCGCGGCCCGAACGTCACGCCGGGCTACTGGCGCGCCCCCGAGCAGACGCGCGAGGCGTTCGACGAAGAGGGCTATTACCGCAGCGGCGACGCCGTCAAGCCGATGGACCCGGCCCGGCCCGAGATCGGGCTCGCGTTCGACGGCCGCACCGCCGAGGACTTCAAGCTCTCGACCGGCACCTTCGTCTCGGTCGGGCCGCTGCGCGCGAAGATCATCGCGGCCGGCGACCCGTGCGTGCAGGACGTCGTCGTCGCCGGCATCAATCGCGACGAGATCGGCGTGCTGCTGTTCCCGCGCCTCGACGCGTGCCGCGCTTACGCCCGCCTGCCGGCCGATGCGCCGGCGGCGGCGGTGCTCGCGGCGCCTGCGGTGCGCGAGTTCTTCCAGCGCCTCGTCGACGACCTCTATGCGAGCGGCACCGGCAGCGCGACCCGCGTCGCGCGCGCGACGGTGCTGCACGAGCCGCCGAGCATCGATCTGGGCGAAGTGACCGACAAAGGCTCGATCAACCAGCGCGCGGTGCTGACGCATCGCGACGCACTGGTCGAGCGGCTCTATGCCGACGCCGACCCCGCCGTGATCCGGCCGCGGCGCTGATCGGCGGCGACTCGACCTCATCCCACGCGCAAAGGCAGCGACAACATGAAGATCGAAGGCAAGGCCGCGCTCGTGACCGGCGGCGCATCGGGGCTCGGCGCCGCGACCGCGCGCGAGCTCGCGCGGCGCGGCGCGAAGGTCGCGGTGCTCGACCGCAACGGCGCCGGCGCGAAGGCCGTCGCGGCCGAGTTCGGCGGCATCGGCCTCGAATGCGACATCACGTCTACCGAGAGCATCGTCGCCGCGCTCGATGCGGCGCGCGCCGCGCACGGCCCGGCGCGCCTCGTGATGAACATCGCCGGGATCGGCACCGCGAAGCGCCTGATCGGCCGCGACGGCACGCCGATGCCGATCGAGGAGTTCCGCCGCGTGATCGAGGTCAACCTCGTCGGCACGTTCAACATGATCCGGCTCGCGGCCGCCGAGACCGTCAGGCTCGACCCGCTCGACGACGGCGAGCGCGGCGTGATCGTCTGCACCGCGTCGGTCGCCGCGTTCGACGGCCAGGTCGGGCAGGAAGCGTATGCGGCGTCGAAGGGCGGCCTGGTCTCGCTGACGTTGCCGCTCGCGCGCGACCTGGCGCAGTTCGGCGTGCGCGTCGTGACGATCGCGCCGGGGCTCTTCCTGACGCCGCTGATGGCCGAGCTGCCGCAGCCGGTGCAGGACTCGCTCGCCGCGAGCATTCCGTTTCCGAAGCGCCTGGGCAAACCCGAAGAGTTCGCGCAACTCGCCGCCAGCATCATCGAGAACCCGGCGCTGAACGGCGAAGTGATCCGCCTCGACGGCGCGCTGCGGATGGCGCCGCGCTGAGCGCAGGCTCCCGCTCGAGTTCGTGGACGCTTTTCGCCGCTTCCTCCCGCCGTTCAGCCTCGCTTCCCGCCCATGCCGCGCACGACCACGTATCACGTCACGATCGAATTCGGCGACTGCGATCCGGCCGGCATCGTCTTCTTTCCGAACTTCTCGCGCTGGATGGATGCCGCGTCGCTCGCATTCTTCATGCAGTGTGGCTTGCCGCCGTGGCGCGAGCTGGTCAAGACGCGCGGCATCGTCGGCACGCCGCTGCTCGAGATCAACACCAAGTTCGTCCAGGCCGCGACCTATGCCGAGCGCCTCGTGATCTCGACCCACGTCGCCGAGTGGCGCAACAAGACCTTCACGCAGGTCCACCGCGTGACTCGCGCGCGCGCCGGCGGCGGCGAAGACCTGATCTGCGAAGGCCGCGAGGTGCGCGCCTTCGTGCGCCGCGATGCCGACAACCCCGATCGCCTGCGCGCGCTGCCGGTGCCCGAAGACATCCGCGCGCTGTGCGAATGACATGCCGATCTTCGCCCTCGACACACCACCGATCCCCGCCCTCGAATCGAAGGAGAGACAGATGAAATTTCGCACCTTGCTCGGCACCGCCGCGGCCGCGCTCGCCGCATTGGCTTCGCCGTCCGCGTTCGCGGACCTGACGATCGGAGTCAGCATCTCGCTGACCGGGCCGACCTCGGCGCTCGGCATCCCGACTAAGAACGGCATCGAGCTGTGGCCGAAGACGATCGCCGGCGAGAAGCTCAACGTGATCGTGCTCGACGACGCGACCGACCCGACGCTCGCGGTCAAGAA